>NZ_CACZDK010000007.1 GCF_902779965.1 Fibrobacter succinogenes
GCCGACCTTGTCAACCAGCTGCTTGAAGAAGTCGCGGTCTTCGGCGAGGTCGATGTCTTCGGGGCTTGTGCCGACCACATTTGCACCGGCCTTCTTGAGACGCATGGCGAGGTTCAGCGGAGTCTGACCGCCGAATTGCACGATGACGCCCGCGCACTTTTCGCGTTCGTAAATGCCCATCACGTCTTCGAGCGTGAGCGGTTCAAAGTAGAGTTTGTCGGATGTATCGTAGTCGGTGGAAACCGTTTCGGGGTTGGAGTTCACCATGATGACTTCGTAGCCTTCGCGACGCAGCGTAAAGGCGGCATGGCAGCAGCAGTAGTCGAATTCGATACCCTGACCGATTCTGTTCGGGCCGCCGCCGAGCACCATGATGCGCTTCTTGCTTTCATGACCCGGGATTTCGCGGACCGGTTCGGTATTGTCGGCGTAGCAGCTATAGTAATACGGCGTGATGGCTTCGAATTCGCCGGCGCAAGTATCTACGGAGTAGTAGCTCGGAATGAGACCGATCTGCTTACGCACTGCCATGACTTCTTCGGGTGTCTTGTGGAACAGGTAACCGATCTGGATATCGCTGAAGCCGAATTCCTTGGCCTGGCGGAAGAGCGGCTTGTCCTTGGCGAGGTTTTCGAGAGAACCTGCAGCCGTGATTTCGTCTTCGAAGCAGGCGAGTTCTTCGAGGTGGCGGAGGAAGTAGCGATCAATCCTGGTGACTTCGTAAAGCTTTTCGATGTCCCAACCGCGACGGAAGGCTTCGTACACCACGAAGATGCGTTCTGCACTCGGGCGGGCGACTTCATTGGCGAGCGTTTCGTCGTCGTATTCCTTGAACTTTTCACACTTGGCGCAGGCACCGAATCCGCCGAATCCCGTTTCGAGGGAGCGGAGAGCCTTCTGCATGGCCTGCTTGAAGTTCGTACCGATGGCCATCGCTTCGCCCACAGACTTCATTTGGGTGCCGAGCGTGGAATCTGCCTTCGGGAACTTTTCGAACGTGAAGCGCGGAACCTTCACGACAACGTAGTCGAGAGCAGGTTCAAAGCAGCTCGGAGTCGATTGCGTAATGTCGTTGCGGAGTTCGTCAAGCGTGTAGCCCACGGCGAGGAGCGCCGCAATCTTTGCGATGGGGAAGCCCGTTGCCTTAGAAGCAAGAGCAGAAGAACGGGACACGCGCGGATTCATTTCGATGATGATGCGGCGGCCGGTCTTCGGTTCGATAGCCCACTGCACGTTGGATCCACCGGTTTCCACGCCGATAGCTTCCATGACCTTCAAGGAATCATCACGCATGGCCTGGTAGGCGCGGTCATCAAGGCTCTGGATCGGAGCAACCGTGATGGAGTCACCCGTGTGAACACCCATCGGGTCGAGGTTTTCAATGGAGCAGACGATAACGGCGTTGCCCTTCTTGTCGCGCATGACTTCCATTTCGAATTCTTTCCAGCCGAGGAGAGATCGCCCGTACCGCCGAGGGTAAAGCCCGGACGGATGATCAGCGGCCAGCTGCCGATGGTGTTCGCGATGGCGTTCGCTTCGCTCATGGAGTGTGCGGAACCGGAGCGGGGGAGGTCAAGCCCAATCTTGAGCATGGCTTCCTTGAACAGGTGACGGTCTTCGGCGCGCTGGATGGATTCGGCCTTGGCACCGATGAGTTCCACCTGGTAGCGGTCGAGAATGCCGCGTTCGTTGAGTTCCATCGCGAGGTTCAAGGCGGTCTGGCCACCGAGTGTGGGGAGTAAGGCGTCCGGGCGTTCGCGACGGATGATTTCGTGCAGAATATCGACGCTCAGCGGTTCGATGTAGGTGCGGTCGGCCATTTCCGGGTCGGTCATGATGGTTGCCGGGTTGGAGTTCACGAGCACCACTTCGTAACCTTCGCGGCGGAGCACCTTGCAGGCCTGCACGCCAGAATAGTCGAATTCGCAGCCCTGGCCAATCACAATCGGGCCTGAACCGATGAGCATAATCTTCTTGATGTCGGTACGCTTAGGCATTCTTGCCTCCCTTGAAATCTTCAATCATCTTCTTAAATTCTTCAAACAAGTACATGGAATCGTTCGGACCCGGGGCAGATTCCGGATGGTACTGTACGCTGAATGCCGGGAACTTTTTGTGGCGGATGCCTTCGACCGTGTTGTCGTTCAGGTTGATGTGCGTGACTTCGACATCGGCGGGGAGAGATTTTTCGTCAATGGCGTAGTTGTGGTTCTGCGACGTGATTTCGACAGCGCCCGTCAAGAGGTTCTTGACCGGATGGTTGCAGCCGTGGTGGCCGAACTTGAGCTTGGATACCTTAGCACCGAGAGCGAGGCCGAGGAGCTGGTTACCCAGGCAAATCCCCATGAGAGGAATCTTGCCGAGGAGCTGCTTGACCATGTTGTAAACCTGCGGAAGGCTGTTCGGGTCGGCAGGGCCGTTGGAGAGGAACACGCCATCCGGCTTCTGTTCCATAATCTTTTCGTAGCTCGTACCAATCGGCATGACCGTGATGCGCATGTCCTGGGCGGCGAGGTTTCTCAAAATGTTCGTCTTGATACCGAAATCGAGAGCAACGATGTGGTACTTGCCTTCGTTGTTGAATTCGTAGCCGTTCGGGTCGCTCACCTTGCTCGCGTAGTCCTGACCGTCGAGGCCTTCCCAAGCCTTAGCCTTTGCGATGGCTTCGGCTTCGGTCATTTCCGAGTCTTCGACGTGGAGGTAAGCCTTCTGGGCACCGTGGGTGCGGAGGTGGAGCGTGAGGGCGCGAGTATCAACGCCTGCAATGCCGGCCTTGTGCTGGGCGAGCATGTAATCATGGAGCGAAACTTCGTTGAGTTCCTTGGAAACCCAGTCGAGGGAATTCACGACAATGCCGTTCAAGAAAACCTGGCGGGATTCGGACTTTTCAAAGTTCGTAGCGTAAGCGCCAACTTCGGCCGTGGTGAAAACCACGAACTGACCAGCGTAAGACGGGTCGGTCAAAATCTGCTTGTAGCCAGCCATACCGGTGTTGAACACGGCTTCGCCTACGGTATCTTTCTTTTCGCCAAAGGCGTAACCGTGGAATACGGCTCCGTCAGCCAAGGCTATAAAAGCCTTGCGCTCGCGCTTTGCTTTCCATTGAAATTTTTCGTTCATGATTTACTCGTTGCTAGAATGTAAAAAGCGGTTGTTTCCACGCCATCATCCTGAGTGAAGTGCGTAGCACAAAAACGAAGGATCCAGGGCTGAATATAACTGGATTCTTCGCTTCGCTCAGAAAGACGATGCAGTGTACAATAAAAAAGGCAAAAGCTAAATGCCTTTGCCTTAAAATTAAAACTCTTAAAAAAATGAATAGTCTTGTTGAAAACCGAAACCCAACCGACCTTTTTGTGGGCCGAGACTGCTTGCTTGAAGGCGAGCTCGAAGTCAACAAGTTCCATTCTTTTCATCGGGGTGAAATTATAGTAAAATGACAGGCCCGCGACAATCCATTATTTTTGAAAAATTTCAAGGGATTATACAATTTTTGTAAAACACTTTTGAGGTTTGGAAAAGAAATGTAAAAGACGAAAATCAATCAGTCTAATTCAACTCTATTGACTAGTTTCAAAAAATGATTTAAAAGTCTTTATCGACTTTTCTTATTCAAATTTTTAGCATACGTTCCTTTGATTTGTAATGTTTTTATATAATTTTAGTAATTTTAATAAAAAGAGAGGGGGCGTCTACAATTTTGTTTTTGCGACTCGATTGATTCCAGACGTTTTTCTATAGACGAATTTTCAAATTTAAAGGAAGAAGGGAAAATGAAATTGCAAAGACAAATTGCAAAAGCTCATGTAGCACTGGCTTTGCCTGTTGCACTGTGTATGGCAGCAAACGGGTGGAGTGCAAAGAAGGATACCGACTATATTGATGAAAATGGTGTATCCGCAAAAATGAACTGTACATTGATAGATGCTAGTCTTCTTAGCACAGCAACACTTAATAATAGCGCATCTTGCTTTGTCGTTGAAGATACATTAGAGTACAATGGACACCTTCGCCTTATAAACGACAACGTTACGTTTATTATTGCAGATAAAGCAAAATTCACTATTAATTATAATAGTAGTGATAAAAACACTCATGCCATGGATGTATTGCACAATCTTAAAATTTTCGGACAGAAAAATCAGGCCGGTTCTCTAATTGTGAATGAAACGGGTACTAGTTATAGTAGAGGGTTAAGTGCGGGTGGTACGCTCCAAATTTACGGAGGTCATGTCATAGCCACCTCCAATGCCAGAGACGCTATCTGGGCCAACAATAATATTGATATCTATGGAGGCAGTGTTTCTGCAATTTATAACGGGACCGGCAACTATGACGGTATCGAATCAGAATCTGGAAATATCAACATCAACTGGGTCAATAGCTTGTATGCAAGCTCCTACTCCGGTAACCTGAAGATCGCCGATGGGCTTACACTCAAGGACGAAGGTACCGGCGAATATTCAAACAGCACCACAGGCATTAATGCAGCCATCAAAGGCAAAACACTCACGCCAACAGATTACCTTGTGCAATTTGTTACAAACGCCGATAATTCCAAGCGAGCAATCATCGATGGAGAATCCTCTAGTACACTCAATATACCTTCAGCAACCGATGTCGTTTCCATCGACTTCAACCGAACTTTTACAGCGGGAAAACCATCCACAATCGTATTGCCGTTCAGCCTACCACCAAATACAACAACCAATGCAAAGTTCTTTTATTTAAAAGAAGTCGTTCAAGTGGAAAATACTTGCGCATGGAACGCAACAGTTACAAACATCACTATCGATGACAAAGTCCCCGATATTCCGCAGGCAAATACGCCTTATGTGGTCGTACTGAACGATGGTGGCAAATTGACTTTCGATTTGGGTGGAGAAACAGCAACATTTGCAACAACGACTAATCTAGTAACAAATCCTACAACGACAGTTTCTGACGGGAAATGGAGCTTTATCGGAGTCTATTCTTTCAAGGAATGGAAAGAAAACGATGAAGATCTCGGTTTAGCTTATGCTTTTGCAGGTAGTAACGAAAACAATATTAAGCAAGGTAAATTCGGGAAAATTGCGATTGCCGAAGATGCCGAAACAACAGGTTATCCCTTTGCTAATCCCTTCCGCGCCTACCTTAAAAAAAGAGATAGCAACGTAAAGCTTCAATGCCCACAGGCTGTTTTAGGACGAAATTCAGCTCAGTATAGCATAGGCCACACATCCGAATCAATCGACGTTCTGTTTGAGAACGAAACCGAAAATGGCGAAAAAACAACGTTCATGGCGCGCATGAACACCCGCACAGGTGAATTCACAATGCTACCGAACTACGATGCCAAAGGGCGTAAAATAGCGGCGCCCAAAGTTCGTGGTGCTTATTACGGCAAAAAAGTTTTAAAAAGCAAGGATGTACAATGAGTAAAATCGAACGAAAAAAAGAGTATGCTAAACCGCAGATGTCTGTGCTCGAATTTGAACAAGAAGATCCTTTGTTATGCTGTTCCGGCAATGATGATGAAATAGGAGTCACATTTGAAGACCAAAATCCATAAAGCGTATACAGCTCCAAAAATGAATCTGATTGTTTTAAAGCAACAATCTATATTGCTGTATAGTAGCGACTCAACACCCCAAATTAATCATGGAATAGGAATGCTTCCGGTCGAAAAACCGTATTGCGGATAACCATTCTAAAACAAATAAAAAACAGGGCGAACAATGTTCGTCCTGTTTTTAAATACGCAGTTGTAATTACTACTTCACAACTTTATAGGTCTTGTCGCCAACGATGACGAGGAAGTTGCCTCTGCTGCCAAAGCGGATTTCTTGCATTGCAGAAGTAGTCTTCGAAGCCTTGAGCACGCGGCCGTTGAGGTCGGTGACTGCAAACTTGCTACCCATCGGAGCGTTTTCGATAACGATAGAGCTGTTCGTGGACCAAACTCTTACAGCGTTGTTCAACTGAACCTTCGCAGAAATAGCGTTTGTTTTCGGCTTTGCATTCACCTTGTAGAGCTTGCAAGATTCAAATGCATAGAACGTGGTATCATTGTCGATTTTCACGCCGCAGTATTCGTTTGCTTCAACAGATTTTTCTTCAACATCCGGCTTCGGCTTCCAAATCTTGAACGTTCCACTCAAGTGGAGCATGGCGAGGTAGTGCACCAAGCCATCGTAATAGCGGTACTGACCCGTCATGAGGTTTCCATCCCAAGCCATCTTGAGATTCTTCTTGACGGCGTCATTATACTTTGGATTGTTGATCAAAGCCATAGCAGCAACGGCATTTGCGCCGGTTTCGCCAAGCGTGTACTGTTCCTGCGGATTGGAGCCGTCCCAGTTGAAACGAGCGTGCTTGTAGCCATCCTTTTCAAAGAAATCGATGATGCGGCGGGCCATTTCTTCTTGGCGTGCAGAATCAGCACCAAAAAGGTAGTAGTCCATACCGAAGTTCATAGCGCAACGCATGGCATCGTACATGTACTTTTCGGCATTGCCGTTGTAGCTTACGCCGTGCGGAGTACCGTCGAAGTTGTTGTAATCCGAGAACAAGCCGGACTTCGTGTTGGAGGATTTGTACAAGTGATCGCGCGTTGCCTTTGCAGCCTTGGTCCACTTATCCTGGTTGGTGGTGGACCAGCGAGCGAAAAGATCAACGTAAGCCGGCAAGTCATAAGACGGGTCGGAGAAGTTGTTTTCGTTGCCCTGCGGCTGGAATGTAATCACGTAATGTTGCGGGTTGAAAAGGCTGTGCTGGCCGTTGTCCCACATTTTCTTCAAAATATACTGGGCGTCGTCCATGTACTTGCTGTCGTTCCAGCGGTTCGCTGCAAAGAGGAGCGACATCATAAAATACATTTCGCCATCCGGTGCGCAGTTGTCGTCACCGCCGGAACCGCTTTCATTGCGCTGCCAAGCGAAGTAGCCATCCCAGCCACCGCTCTTGTGCCACATGTGGTTCTTAGCCCAGTTCCAGAGTTTGTCGAATTCCTCTTTGTGGCCGGTCTGCACGGCAATCATCATACCGTAAGACATACCTTCGGAACGGACGTCTCTGTTGTTCACGTCGAGAATGTAAGCTTCGTTGCCCTTGTCGTAATAGACCTTGGAGTTGTTGTCGCCCTTAAAATAGTGGTTCCACAACTTATCCATTTTTTCCTGGATTTCTTCGTCGGTCTTGCCCAAGATGGTCTTGAACGGGCTTTCGTAATTACCGGTATAGTAAGCGCCGGAATAGTTTTTTTCTTTATCGCAGTCCGGGCCGTAATAAGCGCCCTTATCGTCAAAGAAGTTGCCAGTAAAGTCTGCTGCATTGATCACAGATGGACCGAGTAGCAAAGCGAGAGAGAGAGAGAAGATTGTTTTTTTCATATTCATGTTCCAAAATTACCCATTTTACGAGGATTTTTAACACTTTTTGGAAAAATATTAGTGTAATTGATTACAACAAAAACTTTGTAAAATATATTTGCTTTTTTGTGCAGTTATTGTTATATTTAGTGAACAGAAAAGCAAGTAAACAAGTGTATCGTTAAAATAAGGAATCTTTGTTTTCGCGGTTGTGAAAAGGCTAAGATATGGATTTACGGGAAAAGCTGGACATTCTAGGCGATGCCGCCAAGTATGACGTTTCGTGTTCGTCGAGCGGCTCCAAGCGCAACTCGCCCAAAGGCGGAATGGGCTGCGGGCACAGTTCAGGCATTTGCCACACATGGAGCGCCGATGGCCGCTGCATTTCGCTATTGAAAGTGCTTTTCAGCAATGCGTGCAAATACGATTGCGCCTATTGCGTCAACCGGCGGAGTAACGATATCCCGCGAGCGACTTTTACACCCAAGGAACTCATCAATCTCACTTTGGAATTTTACCGACGCAATTACATCGAAGGGCTATTCTTGAGTTCGGCGGTTATCGGTACGCCCGATTACACGATGGAACTTTTGATTAAGGTCGCAAAAGAATTGCGGCTGGTGCACCATTTTGGCGGATACATTCACTTGAAAGCGATTCCCGGAGCAAGTTCCAAGCTTTTGTTCGAGGCAGGGCTTTATGCCGACCGCAGTAGCGTGAACATCGAAATTCCATCCGACAAGCAATTGCAATACCTTGCGCCCGAAAAGAATTTTGCATCCATTTACCGCCCCATGAATTTTTTGGCAGAACGCAAATTGGAATATAAAGCGGATAAATCCAAGTATTCTCCCAAATTTTTGCCAGCAGGGCAAAGCACGCAAATGATTGTCGGAGCATCGGGGGAGACTGATTTCCAGATTCTCACGCTGTCGGCAGGCTTCTACAAGCAACAGCAAATGAAGCGTGTTTATTTTTCGGGCTATGTTCCCATCAACGCCGACAAGCGCTTGCCTGTGATTACAACAAAGCCACCGCTTTTGCGCGAACACAGGCTGTACCAAGCGGATTGGCTTATGCGTTTTTACAAGTTCGAATACAACGAAATCTTGGACGAAAAAAATCCATTCCTGGATCCGGATCTAGACCCGAAAGTGATGTGGGCACTCAGGCATCCGGAATGTTTCCCGGTCGATTTGCAAACCGCCGATTACGAAATGATTTTGCGCGTGCCGGGAATCGGAGTGAGGTCTGCCCAGCTCATTGTAAGCGGCAGGCGTTACAATAAAATCAGGCTGGAACATTTAAAGAAAATGGGAGTGGTTCTCAAGCGCGCGAAGTACTTCATTTACAACAATGAAGTTCCTCGTGAGCTCCATAAGCTTTACCCGGAAATGATTCGTCCGCTGCTCATTGCAGGCAAGCCCAAATCCGATCAACTGGATTTGTTCGATTCTATGCCCGCCGCATTACCATCACCGGCAACCAATCAGCCAATAACTCAACCAACAGCAAACTATCAGCCAATCGCGATGCCACCACCAAGAGCCGCGCAATCACCCCAAACATTGTCAATCGCAAGCAACTAACGCTCACATCGTCATCCTGAACGCGAATGCGTCAAGTCTCGCAACGTTCAAACAAATCCTATCAACCAACAACTAGCAACTAACAACTTCTAAGTTCTAAGCTCTAAGTTCCGCCAACTTCCTACTTCCCACTTCCTACTGCCTAGAAATTACTGGATCCTTCAGCCCTACAGGCTTCAGGATGACGTCCCTAAGTTCCGCCAACTTCCTACCGCCTACTTCCTACTTCCTACTTCCTACTTCCAACACCCCCATGTCCATCGCCATTCATTACGATTCTACTTTCGACGGTTTCCTGAGCGCGGTCTTCGAGATTTACCGCCAGCATCTCGACGTCACGAGCTTTGTAGCCGAGCGCTCTTACGAGGCTGAACACGAGGTTTCGTCTGACCTTTTTGCACAGCCGTTTCATATCGAAACATCCGAAGAATCAGCAAGGCGTCTCAAGCGTGCCATCACAAATGCCGCCAGCAAAGACGTTCTGAACCTGCTCGAAACATGCTTCCGCTCCGAAGACACGGGCATCGAGATGAACATTCTGGCATACTTGCGTAAGCTTTTTGCTGGCCTCGACCCGAATTACGGTCGCAATCCTTCGAGCCTCGAAATGATTCCGCTTATCACAATCGCGCGTTCTGTGCGTCGCGAAATGGACAACATGTACGGGATGGTGCGTTTCAACAAGGCCCCCGATGGAATGTACATCGCCGAGATCGAACCCAAGTACGACATTCTCGAAATGATTATCGGGCATTTCCGGTGCCGTTACCCCAACGGCACATGGGCGATTATCGATGTCAAACGAGGCTTTGGCGTGTACTACGAAAACTACAAAACACATTTTGTAACTGTACCCGATCCAAGTTACATTTCCGCGCATGCGCCTCCAGACGAATTTACACGCATGTGGAAGTCTTACTACGATACGATGGCAATCAAGGAGCGGCTCAACCCGCGCCTCCTTCGACGTTGCTTGCCCGTTCGCTACTGGAAGCATCTTCCGGAGCGTTCACTCCCGAATCCATCGCTTGGAACCATGGGGGAGGCGAGATTACGGCTTCCGTCTGCAGTCGCCAAGTCCAACTCCGTAGCTTCATTGATGCTGAAATAGCTGTTGTGGCATAAAAATTGCTTAATCCACACAGAATCGAGCGCTGAATTTTTTATATATGCGAAAAAAAAATTGGCTCTAAAAAAACATTTAGTTATATATTTATAATGGAATTAATGACTTTATGGAGAAAATAAAAGATATGAACGGCTCTTCTGTTAAACCGGGCTTTTTCGTTCAAGATTCTTTTCTGTATAGCAAGGACAACGAAAAGGTTGTTCTCCGTGGTGTTAACCACATGTTTATTTGGACTGATCGCGAAGGCAAGACAATCCCCGAAATTGCAAAAACTGGTGCAAACTGTGTAAGAATTGTTTGGAACACCCGCGGTCGAATCAGCGACCTCGACAATATCATTTCGCTTTGTATTGCAAACGGCATGATTCCAATTCCAGAAATCCACGACACGACTGGTAACTGGGACCGTTTGAGCGACGCTCTCGAATTTTGGCTCCGCGAAGAGACTCTCCAGATGATTTACAATCATCAGGAATACTTGATTTTGAACATCGGCAACGAACCTGGAGACAAGGCTCAGAGCGCCGATGAATTTTTCAATGCCTACAACATCATCGTGACCAAGCTCCGCGCCTCCGGTGTGCGAGTTCCAATCATGATTGATGCCGATGAATGGGGCCAGAACGAAAAGAACCTTTTGAACGTCGGTCCGAAACTTTTGCAAGCGGATCCCGAACACAATTTGATTTTCTCGATTCACATGTGGTGGCCTACCGAACGCCACAACCCAGTCGCTAGCGGCTACGAAACAGTCAAGGACCGCATCAAGGGTACGCTCGAAGAATCTATTAAGCGCAAAATTCCGCTGATTGTCGGTGAATTTGCACCGGTCGCTGCAGGTGGCGTCAGAGAAATTCCGTACAAGTATATCATGGCGGAATGCGAACGCTTGAACATTGGCTGGCTCGCCTGGAGCTGGGGACCGGGTAACTTCGACAGCCCCGAAATGGACATGACGGTGCACGGCTCCTACAATACGCTTGTGGGCTGGGGCAAGGAAATTGCAGTCGATAGCTCTCTTGGCATCCAGAATACCAGTGTCATCCCGAATTTCATCCAGAACAAGGACTTTACGACCGGCTCTCAGGGATCCGGTACGAACATCATTGAAAATGGCGACTTTATCGCCGAGGATCCTCTCAGCGGTTGGACAACCGACTTCTGGGGAGGCAAGGGCGAAGTCACCGTCAAGGATGGAGTTGTTCATTTCGACATTAAAAAGAGCGGCAAGGATTCCTGGAATCTCCAGTTCAAGCAACATTTTGCGCTCCACAAAGGCGTTACATACATTTTCAGCATGCGCGCCAAGGCCGACAAACCACGTACGCTCAACGTGAACATCAAGAAGGATTGCGAAAACTACACGCCGTATGCTAATGGTCGTATCCTCGACTTGAGCACTAGCTGGCAGAACTTCAGCTGGAAATTCACGATGAAGGAAGAAACCGATGTCGATGCAGTACTCATCTTCGACATGGGTGGCGTGCCGACATCCTGGAGTCTCGCCGATGTTTCGCTAGTTCATGCCCGCAGCGTTGCCGACCGCCTCAACAGAACGTTCCAGCGCAACGTGCAAAAGAATTCCGGCTACTTCAACGCCCCGAACGGTCCGTGGGAATTGCACCTATACTCGACCAACGGCACCTTGCTCGACATTCTCGACAAGGGCAAGGGTGGGGAAGGCATGCGCCAGTACCCCAAGATTGAACGCAGCGGAATCATGGTCATTAAGGACCTTGGCTAAACGCGTAACGTGTTTAGCTGCGCATCGCGCGCATTTCATAAACGTGCTTTTACGCATGAATTTTTCCAAAAATAAAAACGCGCAATCCTCTGGACTGCGCGTTTTTTAATCTTTTAAAAGAACGAATTATTCTTCATCGTCTTCCGGAATTACACCCGTTTCCTGAATCTTTTCGCATTCCATAACAAGCGTTGGAGCGAGTAACGGGATTGCGTTTGTCGTAGACGTGGTAGAAAAATTCTCCGTAATCACATTTCCGTTACAAGTCACAACAGCTCCATCGAAATCTTCGGTTGCTTCTGCTTTCGTTTTTGCGCATTCCTGGTCAATTATACTTTGTGGAACTTTGGGATCAAATTCAGCAATGGCCGACAATGAGAACACTTTGTTTTTATATGTTGCATCAATAGTCATTTTGACAGAATCTGGAGCAACAATAACCATGTTGAAAGCTTCATCCGTGTCTTTCGGAATCTCGCATGTAGCCTTGCCTTTTTCTGTATTTGATGGGGGCAATGCAGAACTAGAACTTTTGGGGAGAACGATTGCGGAACTTGACGAAACCTGCATAGAACTAGATGACATCATGTCCGCGGTCATTTTCATCACTTCGCAGAGCCTATTACTTGACTCGACAACATCATCTATTTTTTGACCATTTGCAGAATCTTTATACTTGACAGAAATGGTATTGCCTTCACAAGTGACGGTTGCATTTAAAGTTATCGAACCTTCCTTGCTTTCTTCGCACATATCTTCAATTACAGATTTTGGCGTATTTGAAGGATAGGTGGTTATGCTCTCCATTTCGACATCCGTCCCAACGAGGGTTATCTTCATTTTTATGTTTTCCGAGAGTGCGTTGGTAAAATCCAAAATGACAGCATTGTCCGAAACTTTTTGAACAGAACATGTAATGTCTGTAGGTAGAGTTACGTCTCCCCGTTCAATGGTCGAAGAACTAACAGCATTAACTTGGGATGATGAGCTGTTGCCTTGAACGATTTCAGCGCTAGAGAGACCTTGGCTTGATGAGGACTCAGCAATTGGACTAGGGATAGGAGCTGTGGAATTGTCTGTCGTGCAAGCCCAAAATACCAAAGATACGGCCGCTGACATCGATAAAATCTTTTTATTCATGAGAGTTCTTTTTTGGAAATTTGATTATGCTTTTGCGATTTTGAGGCCGTCGCTGAAAGCCTTGCCAACCTTTTCGCCAACAACGCGGTAGGCATGCGCCGCGGAGTCATAGGAAATCGGCTCGACTTTCCCAAGATCCACCTTGCCGTCATCGCCAAGAACGTTTTCATCAGCGCTGGTGTTCACGACTCTACCCACAATGTAGGTACTTCCGTCAAAATCCGGGCTGCATTCCTTGAGTTCGCATTCAAGCGTCAGCGGAAATTCTTCGAACATCGGCGCATCGACATGGGCGCTCTTGATCACATGCACACCTGCCTTTTCGACCTTGTTGGGCATTTTCTTGCCGCTCACCACACCGAAAAAGTCAGAAACCGTTGCGGTTTTGCGCGTGCCAAAACTTACCGTAAACGCCTTGCGGGCCTTAATATTCTCGGTCGTCTTGTGGTCTGAGCCAAGGCAAATCGAAATCTCGTCTTCTTCGCGCTGGCCGCCCCAAGCCGCATTCATGGCATTGGGAGTTCCGTCTTCGTTGTAAGTCGCGATAATAAGAACGGGTAGGGGAGTGATGATTGCTTTTTTGCCAAAATCTTTACGCATAAAAACCTCTTAACGAATAGCTTCTCGACATTCATTTTTGGCGCTCTCTAGAGCGGCTTCAAAACTGATATTGGTAGGTGCAACTTCTTTAATGTTTATAGAATGATCGCTGCAAACAATCTGGGCATTTTTTTCCTGAGCTTCTCGCTTGTTTTCATCACATTTCTGTTGAACGTATGCCGCAGGCACTTGAGGAGCATAAGAGAGGTCGTATTCGATATTCGCTAAATTACCAGCAATTGTCGTTGTTGTAGTCATTGTAACGTTTTCAGTCACAATCTCCATAATAAACGTATCATCCGAAATGGCATTGGCAGAACAACTAAGCACTTGCGGCCCCGAACCCGAAGCCGACGTGGAATTATCAGAACCACAACCGGAAAATACAAGAGCTGCCGCAGCAGAAATCAAGAAAGCCTTTTTGAGCATAAAACTCCTTCTTAAAAATAATCTTCCATAAAATATAAATCTTGTCAAGAAATAATTTCTATCACCAAAATTAATATTGCAATAATTTACAACAGAAATAAACTCAGAATATCATATAAATGGAATTTTTTGTACATTGTTCTTAACGAATTTATGAAACTCCTTAAAATTTTACCCATAATCGCCATTGCACTTCTCGCGGCGTGCAAATCAACCGTGCCACAGTCCGAAAGCCTGCTCGAAGAACGCGTTTCGACAGCACAAGAAAATAGTTCGAGTTCTTTAGAATTGCCTGTAAAAAGCGATAAAGATTCTACAGTTATTTTTGAACGTATAAAAAGCTACGTCTTTGATTCCGTTATGACGGACATGACTACAAACTTTACCGTTATGGAACATATTTGTTGTGGCGAAGTTCCATCTGATCTCTTATCATGGTGCGAAGTTAAATATGACAGTACGCAAATCCATTTAAACATGACAAGTCGTGATGAAACATATCAATTTAACTTGAAAATTGAAAATGGAATAGCGTTTGCCCAAAAAACATACAGCAATCTCGATCAGGAAAAAATAAAAGATTTATGCACCCAACACAAAAGCGACTCAACAAAGAAAAACGTTGCTTGCGAAAATAATGCTATAACATTCGCATTCAAAGATGACTTTAGTGGTTATGACTTACGTCAACTTGGTAAACAAGATTTTGAACTTAGATGTTTCTTAAAGACTATTGGAGAACGTTATAGCTGCGATATATGTAATTACGAATGAGATTAAAAAGTAAAACAGAACCAATGGTTCGCTTCTTTATCTTAGTTTACATAATCCGCATTATCGGAAATAATAATTTAGAAAGGGGAGTCAGGCTTGTTTCACATTAAAACACTTTTTTACGCTTTTAATTGGCACAGTATTTGCTAAATTTAGGTCGAAAATGTAAAACACCCGCCCGACGGGCGAATTTAAAGGAATTTTATTATCATGGCTGAAGAAAAGAATCCGGAACAGAATGTTGAACCGAACGATACTGAACGTGCTCAATTTGAACAGGATGTGCTGAAAGCCGCCCAGGATGCAATGAATCTCGAAGCCGAAGCCAATGCTTCGGCTAATTCCGCAACCGGCAACGACAACGCAAGCGCATCCCAGGAGTCCACCGAAAAAACTGCTGACGTCGAAGGTCAAAATGCTGAAGCGCCAAAGTCCGAAGAAAAAGCTGAAGAACAGCCGGCCGCACCTTCTGCCGAAGAAGTTTTAAAACAGCAACTTGCCGAAGCCAACGACCGCACCCTTCGCTTGATGGCTGAATTCGACAACTTCCGCCGCCGTAGCGCCAAGGAACAGCTCGAACTCATCGAAACCGCGAACGGCAAGCTTCTCGAAAAGCTCTCCGAAGTCCAGGATAATTTCGAACGCGCTTTCGCCAGCGAAAACAAGGCCAAGGACCTCGAAGCCTTCGAAAAAGGCATGCAGATGATTTACAATCAGTTCTCCAAGGTCCTCACGGATGCAGGCCTCGAACAAATCGACCCGACCGGCAAGGAATTCGACCCGAACCTCCACGAAGCACTGATGCAGCAGCCCAGCGAAACTATCCCGGAAGGTCACGTCGTCACCGTATTCCAGAAGGGTTACAAGCTCAAGAACAAAATCTTGAAGACCGCCAAGGTCATCGTCTCCTCCGGAAAGTAATGCTCATTCGACGAGCTCAGGGCAGGCTTCGGCCATCCTGAGTGAAGGGCTAAGCCCGAATTCGAAGGAACTCCCCCGTTTTTCTGCCTGCCACTCCCCCGTGCGCGGGCTTTTCTTATCCCCCCCCTTTGATAAAATGACAATAGAGATTTGAACGAGCGATTATCCGCAAACATTTTCCGTTATATCTTTATCCTTGGGTGTAGAAATTAACGAGGAATGGAGATCAAGATGTTTGGTAAAATCTTAACCGTTTCAGCTGTATTGGCGTGTGCTGCTTTTGCGCAGCATCCTATAATCACTACAAAATACACGGCGGACCCTGCCCCCTATGTGCACGGCGACACGGTGTACCTTTACACGACCCACGACGACGACAACGCCGACGGGTTCATGATGTACGATTGGTTGCTGTACACTTCCACCGACATGGTGAACTGGACCGATCACGGCGCGGTCGCATCGCTCGGCGATTTCAAGTGGTACAATTCCAATAACGGCGCATGGGCGGAACAGGTCATCGAGCGCGACGGCAAATGGTACATGTACTGCCCCATCCACGGTCACGGCATCTCGGTGCTCGTATCGGACAGCCCTTACGGCCCCTTCAAGGACCCGCTGAACGGCCAACTCGTGTGGCAACGCGAACACTGGAACGATATCGACCCTACCGTTTGGATTGACGACGACGGCCAAGCTTACATGTACTGGGGCAACCCGGAACTCTACATGATCAAGCTGAAAAAGGACATGATCCACACGGAAGGTTCCATCGTGACCTACCCCAAAATCAAGGACTACCAAGAAGGTCCGTGGTTCTACAAACATGGCAAGTATTATTATATGGCGTTCGCCTCCACTTGCTGCTCCGAGGGCATCGGGTACGCCATGAGCGACTCCCCCACTGGTCCGTGGAATTACAAGGGCGATATCATGCCGCATTCCCCGAAAAGCCGCGGCAACCACCCGGGCATCATCGACTACAAGGGAAAATCTTACGTTTTCGGCCTGAATTACCTGCTGTGGGCGGAATACCAAGCAAAAATCGGACAGGCCTACAAGCATGCGGAACGCCGCTCGGTCTCCGTGGCCGAGATGCACTACAATGCCGACGGGACTATCCAGAAAATTGACTTCTGGCCCGAAAATGGTGTAGCGCAAGTGGAAGATTTTGACCCGTACAAGCGCGTCGAAGCTGAAACAATGTCTTGGAGCGAAGGTGTCAAGAGCCGTAACGCCAAGGACGTGGGCAACGTCATCCTCACCAACATAGGTAACGGCGACTACACCAAGATTAGTGGCGTGGAATTCGGCGACGCAGGCGCAGAAAGTTTTTCTGCATCGGTGCTAAATGTCAAGAAGGCATCAAGTATCACGGTTCGCCTGGACAAGGTGGACGGCGAAATCATCGGCAAGGCGGAATTCTCCGCAGACGGTCTCGTGACGGTTTCGCTTACGGGCGCTGTCGGCAAGCACGACGTGTTCTTCGTGTTCACGGGCGATTTCGAGGCGGACTACTGGGAATTCGAGGACAGCAAAACGGCCATTCCGCAGAGCCCCTTCTGCAAGGCTAAACTTACCGACCCCGAAGCTAAATGCGACATTCCGGTTATAGGCGCAAGCGTCGAAGGCCCCGCCAACTTCATTGACTTCGAAAACTACGACGTGGGCGGTGCCGGCAAGGCCTACTACGACATGGATACCGAAAACCAAGGTAAAGAATACCGCGAAGACCGCGTGGATATCGTCGCCATGAAAGACAAATGCGGTGACGGCTTTGCCGTGGGCTACACCCAGAAAGGCGAATGGCTGGAATACACCGTCAATGTGGAAACAAGCGGAACCCTCCCCTTCGAACTCAGCTACGCCAGCGGCATGGACAACACGAGCATTCGCCTCTTCATGGACAATGAACCCATCACCGATACACTCTCGCTTTCTGGAACCGATGACTTCGATACATACGCTACGTACAAAGGCAAAACAACCAAGGAACTCACCAAGGGCGAACACGTGTTCAAAGTCTTAATTACAAGCGACTACGTGAACCTCGACTGGATTGCCTTTGGTAAAATTGAAGGCGATATTATGGACAAACGCAATGGCACCACGGGCATCTTGCCGAAATTTGCTTCGGATGCTGCAAACGCTTTCGCAAAAAACGCAGGTGTTTACAAGGTCTTTGACTTGATGGGCAATATGCTCGGCAAAGTCCGTCTAAACGCCGGAGCTTCGCAGACAGATATCAAGAACGGACTCAAAACCGCCGGCTTCGGGAGCGGAGTCTATGCCGTCCGGAATCCTGCTGGAAAGGCCCTGAAATTGCAAGTCGGGGAATAAACCCAACCTCCCCCGCATTTAAAAGCCCCGACCTCTCGTAACGATGGCCGGGGTTTTTAGTGTCAAAGTTTAATGCAATTTCTGTGGCGAATTAACTACATGCACAGAATGTCCAACATCTGTCGCGGCGTGACGACAATCGGATTTGCAGGAAAATGCTTGACGTTCCCCGTTACAAGATGCGTTTCGGCTGTTTTACCATGAGAAAGCGCAATGGAATAAAAGACAATGTCCTTGGGATCGGGCTTGGCTTCTGCAACAGTTTCCAAAGCATTTTCCATAACACCCAAGGATTCTATCTGGGATATGGTTTCTGAAATCAGCTCCGAAGAAAAACCGAATTTCGGCCTATTCAAAACATTGCGATACTCATTCAGAATTTCATCATTATATACAGGAACAACAAATCCATTGAAAACTGCCTGCAATACGACTCCAGGAACAGAGTTCCATTTCAGCAAAGCGGAAACAATGACATTCGTGTCAATGACCGCATAGTACTTCATCGACCGCTCCTGGCTGCATCAATTTCAGCATTGATCTCGTCTAGAGTCATATCGGCGGCCCCTGCTCTTTCAGCCTCGGCAGAAAGCTGGCGCATTACCATCGACATGCGACTTGCAACTGGATTTGCATTGTAGAAAGCGCGTCTGTCGGCGGCATAGGCGGGAGCCTTTGAGGACGCAACCTCGAAGGGAATCCTCTTCTCGCGCACAACGGCACGAGCAAAGACATTTATCGCCGTGGTCATCGACATGCCAAACTCTTCGCAAAGCTTGTCAAAGTCCTTTTTCAGGTTGTCATCCATTCGAATGCTAAAGGTAGTTTGTGACATAAAAGCAACCTTTTTTCTCTAAATATATATTAAAACACACCGAAATGCAACCTAAATAATGAGCTCAAAGGATCCTCCCTCGTGAGGATTTTTAATCAATTTATCTTAATTTTTTACTTGTAATTTTACTTAAAATTATATATTATTAAAATGGAGGTTGTTTATGCCCTGCATTTTACCAGTGTCTGATTTACGAAATTACAATGAAGTTCTTCAGAACGTGTCCGAAGAATCTCCCGTGTTCCTGACCAAAAACGGTCGGGGTTGCTATGTTGTCATAGACATCAAAGAATACGAACGGATGGTAGCGGCATTGAAATTCCAAAAGGCTCTTGCCGAGGGAGAACGATCTGCCGAACAGGGTGGCTGGCTTTCCGCTGCGGATGTGCGAAAGAAATACGAGGTGTAGATGCCCGTCATCATTTTTTCGCCAAAGGTCTCCGAGGATTTGGATTCAATCAAAGCGTATATAGAATCTGAATTGGGCAGTCCTCAAGCGGCAAATGAAAAGGTTCTTGAAATCCTTGATGCCATCGACAACCTTGCCATTTTTCCTGAAATAGGTCCATCCTTAAAAGGCAAAGTAGATTCATTGAGTCGATATCGATGTTTATCAGTATCGAACTGTATTGTTTTTTATCGAATTGAACTCGACAAGGTGCTTCACTCATAATCATCGACTCCGGTTATTTACAAAGATTACGCTCCGAAAGATCTGGGTCGACAACAATACAACCACCGGAAATGTCCGTATCAAAAATAATCTTTTCTCCTGCACGATGGTGCGGCAATCCCTTAAGCGGGGAATCAAATTCTATCCAATCATAAAAATTCAAGCGATTGGCATAGTACCTTTTTCCTCTCGGTACATATTTCCAGGTGCCCCGATTCGAATCCAAGCCATTGCCGTCCGCATAGACCTGCAAAAATGTAGAATCTGGGTAAAGCGTCACCGATTCAAAGCCATGCTCATGCGTTCGCTTATACGTTCCAACAAAATCTTCATCTTGGAAGCACTGGAATAATACAAAAATAACCAAAAGCGCCCCAAGGGAAATTTTCATGAATGCAGGCTTTTTCATTTTCTTGTAATATACTTTATAAAGAAAACAAGTGCGAATATCGCCGAACAAAAAACAGCACTACCAACAAACCAAGACACAAAAACAGTCGCTATTTCACCCCAAACAACACCTGATTCCGTATAAAATTCTCCCTGCGGATTGTTGGTAATGGCCGCATGCACCATAAAAATTCCAACCACAATAGATTGAATAAGGGTATAAAGCCCCGCGATAAATATGTACTCTTTCTTCGAATTCATAAAGAATTAATGCTTACAGTTCCAAGAACCTTCTGTATTCTTCGGCATCGGTGTTTTAATCACTACGGAAGAATCTAAAGGAAATATAAATACAACAGTATCATCACAAACACGTTCTTCTGGCGGTCCCTCGCAACTATATCGAGCCTTCATGTCCCTAAACTTTATTTTAAAAATAACCGTTTCACAAGAATCAGAGTCCGTCTCACAATAACGCTTGTAATCATTCCTATGCAAACGGCACATTGCACACTTACATGAATTGTCATCACAACATATTGTATCACGACCGTTCAAACGTTCCGCATAAATAACGGTCGAGTCTTTTGCCTTTATGTTTCTGTATTTAACTTGAAATACAATTTCGTTCGTATCAATTCCACACCACGTGTCAACATTAACTTTATCGAATCCTATACATTTTTCCGCCGTGCTCCTTGAAAACACAATGTAAGGCAGCAAATCATATCCGAGAAAGAAGTAATAATTTAAATCATCCTGAGCATAAATCCACCAGTCGCCAGAGCCGTTGTTCATTTGGTTCACTTCAAACCTGCACAAGCTGGATTCGTTCGGAATTATATATACCGGTTCAATCTTTGTCATATAGTAGTTGCCCACACAATTGAATCGAACAATCAAGAGAACGAACAATAGCACCGCAAGGGCGCCAAGGGAAATTATTATGGCTACAGTTTTTTTCATCTTCTATAAGATTATTTTTTCGGTATCGGCATCGTGAGAATGGTGACCTTTCCTTTTTTTTCATTATAAGAATAGTTTACCCCAAGAACAATAATATTATTTTTTATAACGGCCAAACGTTCTTTATCAAAAGATGGAATTTTTTCATTTTGCCAATTTTTTCCGCCATCAACACTATAGTACAAATACCTAAACCAAGCATCTGCCCCCATCCAAAATTTAAAAAGTCCCACCATTAGACTATCCTTTACATAAAAATCCAATGGTTTCACATGATTCAAACGCCATAA
This sequence comes from Fibrobacter succinogenes, assembly GCF_902779965.1. Taxonomy (NCBI): domain Bacteria; kingdom Pseudomonadati; phylum Fibrobacterota; class Fibrobacteria; order Fibrobacterales; family Fibrobacteraceae; genus Fibrobacter; species Fibrobacter succinogenes. The sequence continues at coordinate 21,173 of NZ_CACZDK010000007.1, forward strand.
ATGCCATTTATCAGGAAATGACGTGTATATACCATACTTTTCATTAGTTCGATGCAATATACGAACTTCATGCGTTGATGATTTTTTTTCGTCAAATCCGCAAGCAATCCAATCTTTATCGTTTTGAGCATATCGCTCAATACCATTACAAAGATTTCCTAAATTTATAGCTGGAATATTATCTCTCTCTAGAATAATAGAGTAGGGTTTCTCCCCCCTATTTTTATTTACGTGTATTTTTCCAATTTGTTCACATTCAGCGTCACCAATATATTCCCATTTTTTGAAGTCCTCGTTTGACACGTAAACAGGACGATTTACCGAATCATTGTCATCAACAAAACCAACTATGTAAACACGCTCGCCGATACGATCAAAAGATGCAGATTGAACATCTATATCAATTTCCCTCTTCTCCCAACTCTCGCCGCCATCAGTTGTTCGCAGTACTACGGGCTTATTATTTTCACTTTTGAATTCATTTTTTGTTCCAAATAGAGTAATTTTTTTTTCATTTTCTACTACAATTTCTTCTACAAAAGGCAATATCATCAAATCAAACGATGATTTTCTTTTTTCAAAAGAAAGGGAACTTCCGCAAGTTCTCCATTTATCATCAATTTCAATTACAAGAATAAATAAAACAACAAGAGTTACAATACTTATAGGTATTAAACAACCTATAGCAAATAGAATCTTCCCAAATGTTGTAAATTTATTATAAAAAAACACAATTATTCTCCATTTCAAAATAGCAATAAAAAGTTTTAACGTTTTAGTTGTTGTAAAATAGAGTTTTGCAGAAAAACATCATCCTCGAAAACATGGTCCGTCTAATTTCAAAGAATTCCATCATATTATCTACACCTTGGCCAAAACAGCCGCCACTTATAAATATAACCTATTCCGCCCGGAAAATTTTTTCAAATATGCTTTATGACTATTTCGCTTCTTGTCTGCAATAGAAGACGCGCAATATAACGACTTTCTGCATGTCATGATTGACATGATAAAATAGGCGGTAATTCCCGACTGGTATTGTGCGTACTTCACGCAAAATCCAAGGATCATCTTGGCATAAGGCAAAGGCGTCGGGAAAATCGGACAACGTGTTTACCGATTCCTGAAATTTTGCCATTAGATTCTTGGCAGCGACAGGCGAACAAAGCGCTATGCTGATATAGTCAAAGATTTGATCGATGTCTGCCTGCGCAGCGGAAGAAAAATGGACTTCAAAATTCATACCTTATATTTCTTCTTGACGTCGGAAAGAACCATCGCGGCAGGGCGAGTGCGGCCTTTCAGCATATCGTTGTAACCCTTCTCGAGTTCCGCATCGAAACGTTCCTTTGACCATTTGGCGGAGTTTTCGGGCGCCTTGGGCAGTTTTACGTCGAAGGGAATTCCCTGTTGCAGAATAATCTGCTTATAGAACATGTTGATGGCACTGGAAACGGATATGCCGAGGGTTTCCAGGACGCTTTCGGCCTGTTCCTTGACATCGGGCTCAATGCGAGCGTATAAATTTGCAGTCTTGTTCATATTTTTAATATATATAATTGTCCGCACAAATGCAATACATTTGAAACTTGATGACAAAACAGAAACGGACTATTTAAAGTTTTGAAATTATCGGGGTTTTTAAGGGGCTGAGCCCCTTAGGCGAAGGGGTGACGGAAGACCCGGCTATGGATTGCTTCGTCACTACGTTCCTCGCAATGACGTGCTAGGCAAGGGGAGCCTGATTGCTTAGACATTGCCGGGGCTGCAATCAGGGGGATTCTTCCCCCTCCCCTATTCAAGACATCATTGGCTCCTTCCTCCCAGCGGTCGTCAGGATGACGTCGTGGGGCGTTTTTTTTTGAAACATCCTTTTTTCGCCCCGATTTTGGGGCTTTTCTTGTTTCAGAACGAAACAAAAAGGACGCTTTTCGGGGTTGGCACGGCTTTTGCTAATGTATCGGCGTAAAAAACTCCCCACTCAAACAAAAACACTGGGGATCAAGAATTTAAAATAGGAGATTAAAATCATGGGTAAGATTATTGGTATTGACTTGGGTACGACAAACAGCTGCGTTGCCGTGATGGAAGGTGGCAAGCCGGTCGTCATCGCCAATGCAGAAGGTTTCCGCACTACGCCGTCTATTGTCGCATTTGGCAAGAACGGTGAACGTCTTGTGGGCCATGTTGCAAAGCGTCAGGCAATCACGAACCCGGAAAAGACGATTTATTCTATCAAGCGTTTCATGGGCCGTACGGCTGGCGAATGCTCCACTGCCGAAAAGAACATGCCTTACAAGCTCGTAGGCACGGGTTCTGATCCGGTCCGCGTGCAGATTGACGACAAGCAGTTTGCTCCTCCTGAGATTTCTGCAGCCGTTCTCCAGACCATGAAGAAGATTGCCGAAGATTACCTCGGCCAGTCCGTTTCTCAGGCTGTGATTACGGTCCCGGCTTACTTTAACGACTCTCAGCGTCAGGCTACAAAGGACGCTGGTAAGATTGCAGGCCTCGAAGTTCTCCGTATCGTGAACGAACCGACGGCTGCTGCTCTTGCTTACGGTCTTGACTCCAAGAAGAGCGAAAAGGTTGCCGTGTATGACCTCGGTGGCGGTACCTTCGATATCTCCATCCTCGAAATCGACGACGGTATGTTCAGCGTGAAGGCCACGAACGGTGATACGATGCTTGGCGGTGACAACTTCGACGAAGTCATCATCGACTGGATCAACGACGAATTCAAGAAGGACAATCCGGGCATCGACCTGAAGAAGGACAAGATGGCCCTGCAGCGTTTGAAGGACGCCGCCATCAACCTTCCGTTCATCACTGCTGACGCTTCTGGTCCGAAACACCTCGACCTCACCCTCAGCCGTGCAAAGTTTGACCAGCTCACCGCTCACCTCGTGGAACGTTCTATGGAACCGTGCCGCAAGGCTATCAAGGACTCCGGTCTTTCCTTGAGCGAAATTGACGAAGTCATCTTGGTTGGTGGTTCTACTCGTATTCCGGCCGTTCAGGAAGCTGTGAAGAAGTTCTTCGGTAAGGAACCGAACAAGACTGTGAACCCGGACGAAGTTGTGGCAATCGGTGCTGCAGTTCAGGGCGCTGTGCTTAGCGGTGACTCCTCTGTGAAGGACGTGTTGCTCCTCGACGTGACACCGCTTTCTTTGGGTATCGAAACTCTCGGTGGCGTGATGACCAAGCTCATCGACCGTAACACCACGATTCCGACCAAGAAGAGCCAGGTGTTCTCCACTGCCGAAGACAACCAGCCGGCTGTGACGATTCACGTGCTCCAGGGCGAACGCGAATTTGCTCGCGACAACCGTACGCTCGGCAAGTTCGACTTGACCGACCTTCCGAAGAAGCCGCGTGGCGTGCCGCAGATCGAAGTGACCTTCGATATCGATGCTAACGGCATTGTGCACGTGTCTGCTAAGGACAAGGAAACCGGTAAGGAACAGTCCATCAAGATTACTTCTTCTAGCGGTTTGTCTGAAGACGAAATCAACAAGATGGTGAAGGATGCCGAAGCTAACGCAGCCAAGGACAAGGAACAGCGCGAACTTGTCGATATCAAGAACCAGGCCGAACAGATGGCTTACCAGGCTGAAGGCCAGCTCAAGGAATTTGGCAACAAGCTCCCGGCTGACACCAAGAGCCAGCTCCAGGCTGCTATCGACGACATCAAGGCCAAGAAGGACAACGGCACCAAGGAAGAAATCAAGGCCGCTATGGACAAGCTCCAGGGCATGATTAGCTCCATGGCTCAGGCTGCTGGCGCAAACCAGGCTCAGCCGGGTCCGCAGCCGGGTGCTTCCGAACAGCCGAAGAACGACAAGAAGGGTGACGGCCCGGAAGTCGTCGACGCTGAAGTGGTTGACTAATTAGTAGGAAGTAGACGGTAGGAAGTAGGAAGTGTCATCCTGAGCTATACGAAACTTAGAACTTTAGTTCTGTAGTTGAGTTATGCCCTTTGGGTAGAAGCGCGAAGCGCAAAGTCTCTTTTGACACTTGGGCTTCAACCCTTAGTGATCCATGGTCCCCCTTGCGGGGAGAAGGATCCAAGCCAGCCGTCTAAATAGAAAGGATTCGCTCTCTTTTAGGGAGCAATCCTTTTTGTGTAAATAAGAGTATGTTTTGTGAACGATTTTTAGTATGAAATAGGACGTTAGCGGTTGTTAAAAGACAGCAAAAGAACTTTTCCTGTCTACTGTTTACTTCCTACTGTCTACTAATGCCGAAGGCATATTATGGCTGAAAAAAGAGATTATTACGAAGTTTTGGGCGTCGGCAAGGACGCAAGTGCTGATGAAATCAAGCACGCTTATAAGAAGCTTGCTATCAAGTACCATCCGGACAAGAATCCGGGCGACAAGGAAGCTGAAGAAAAGTTCAAGGAAGCTGCCGAAGCTTACGACGTGCTCTCTAATCCTGAAAAGCGCAAGAACTACGACCAGTTCGGCTTTAACGCTCCTGGTGGCGGTTTTGGCGGTGGCGGATTCGGCGGCGCAGGCTTCGACCTCAACGATATTTTCAGCCAGTTTGGCGATATCTTTGGTGGCGGGTTCGGCTTTGGCGGCGGTGGACGTCGTGGTGGCGGTCGCAAGGCAGGACCTCCGCGTGGTAACGACTTGCAGATCAAGGTGGCACTCAGCTACAAGGAAATTTTCGAAGGCTGCACCAAGAAGGTTCGCTTAAAACGCTATACACCGTGTACGGAATGTAACGGCAAGGGCGGTACGAACGTCAAGACTTGCGATACCTGCCATGGCACGGGTCGTGTACGTCGTGTGTCCGGCGGATTTTTCCAGATGGTTTCCGAAAGCGTCTGCCCCACTTGCGGTGGCATGGGCGAAGTAATCGCTAATCCCTGCTCTCATTGCCACGGTGAAGGTCGTGTGCAAGAAAGCGAAGAAATCTCCATCAAGATTCCGGCAGGCGTGAGCGAAGGCCAGTACCTGAACCTCCGTGGCGAAGGCAACTGCGGTCCACGCGGTGGCGCTTGCGGCGACTTGCTTGTGGTGATTGCCGAAAAGCCGGATGATTTCTTCAGCCGCGAAGGCGACGATTTGCATTGCGAAGTCAAGGTGCCGGTACATAAGCTTGTTCTTGGCGGTACACAGCGCATCCCGACCATCAACGGTGACGAAATCCAGATCAAGATTGCCGCCGGCACTCAAGCTGGTAGCGTTCTCCGTCTGCGCGATCAGGGTTTGTGGCCGCTCAAAAAACAGGGCGACCGCGGAAGCCTCTACGTGCAAATTGGCGTTGACATCCCGAAGGACATCTCCCGCGAAGAGAAGGAGCTTTACCAGAAGCTTGCCGAACTCCGCAAGGACAAGGAAACCGCCCAGGAAGAAAGTTTCCTTGAGAAGATGAAGAATCTGTTCAAGTAAGACGAAAGAACGGCCCTATGGGCCTACAGACGAAAGACGAGAGAAACGCGGCACTTCGTGCCTTTCAGCGGGAATCTCTTTTTTTAAGAACTCCCGGACAGCGATGCCCGGGAGTTCTTGTTTTATAACGTTTCGTTAAAGAATAATCGGAAATCCTTCCTTATATTCCTTGATAATATACGGGTGCGTTTTGGCGTACTCGAAAATTTTTTTACCGAGACCATTCTTTACAAGTTCTATCAGCTCGGGCCGAGGCGTTGCGCCGATAGTCGGGCACGTAGGCGTAAGCGCGATAACAAGCTCGCCATCTTTATTCATAATGCGTAGCGGCCAGATTGAGCAATCAAAGGGTTTGTCTTCTACTTTTAAAATGCAGCCTTTGTGCGGATCCAGGAAAGTGCAAGGCACTTCTTCTTCGGGGGCATCGGTGCGATAACCGCCAAGGACGATTTGACCATCGCGGAACTCCCCCACCACGCCGTATTCGTTAGGCTTGCTCAGTTTTTCCACGACTTCGGGCGGGAAAAGCGGCGTTTCCCAGAGGCTCTGCCTGCGGAAAGAGCAGCAGAACTTGCATGCGGCACAGGATTCGCGGGAGAGAATTTTAGAAAGCATCACAGTCCTTTACGCTTTATGGATCGTTAGGTTTAAACAATATGGATTCCGTTGCCTTCGGCTCCAGAATGGCTGCAAAAAAAGTTCAGAAAGACACATTAACAATCCTTTAATCTTTATGAAATTCTATAGTTTGCGGCTCCGTGACGCCATTGCGGAGAGTTTTCTACAACAATACAGTGCGATTTGTCCAAAATAATCGTCGGGTTGTACGAGAGTTTCGCCTTACGCAGCCCTTCGATTCCAATATCTTCCTCGCGGTTGATTAGTTTCGCGCCGGCAGTCACTAGGCGCTCGGCAAACAGCTTGTTAATAACGGCATAGCCGCCATTGATTGCATATTCGTCGATGACTTTTTCAAAATGAATATCCCAAACGCCGGGCGTAATTTCTGAAGCCATTGTCATGCCGACGGGTTTGCCTTCGACATATAGGACAGCGCCACGCATCTGGAGAGCATCGAAGTTTTCCTGCGCTTCCTTGATGGCACAGTATTCTGCCATGCGCGATTTTTCGTCTTCGGAGCGTTCGGCCCAGGCAGCCTCACGGCAATCACAAACGCATTCACAATCGTTTTCGTTTGAGCGGGCCAGCGTTTCAAAATTAAGCCATTTCTTTTCGACTTCATGCGCTTCAGCAATATTTTCAGCCGTAATAGCGCGCAATTCGTAATTCGAATAAGTTCGATTAAATCTTGAAATATGATTGCGCTTTTTCTTGTACTGATTTCCTGGGAGTGTTGCAAGATTTTCGGCCGAATAGATATAGTCGCTATCGTTTCGGTTATTTTCGAAATGGAGTACAGGTTCGGCGCGGTTCGGCACTGCTTTCTCAAAATACTCCCGCAAAATCTGCGCACGCGGCTCGTCAACAAGGCAAAATTCCAACGGACGCCCCGATGCATGTGCATCTTGGATAATCAGCTCCAACGCTTTCTGCAGATCGCCGACTCCGAGTGGGAACGCATAGCCCCGACGGCTCCCCTGTCCGTTATAATAGCGAAAAAGGAACCCCTCTTGCAACGCCAACAAGGTATTGTATTTTTTACGCAAAAGGTAAATGTTCGCAAAGCCAGCATCGCTCCCGATGTACCCTGAATCGGCGACCGCACGCATCGCGGCAAACATATCCGAAAGTTCCGGCGTCTTAAAATTTATCAAGGTTTCCCTCCAAGTATATCCCTAATTCCATACTCTTTTAGTCGGAGGCTTTTTGAATAATATATACTTAATTAGCTCTTTTTTGCAAATATGAGTTTCTAAAAAGTGACACTTTTTCATTCTTAGGTGTTTAATAAATAAAAGAACATTATGGACCTGGAGACCCCATGAAAAAATTTGTCATTTTAAACGCTAGCCCCCGCCCCAATAGCAATATCAACCAAATGTTGAATATCATACGCAATGAACTGCTGGCGAATGGCGACATAGTAAATTATGTGGATGTTTGCAAATTGCAATTCCGCCCTTGCGTAGGCTGCATGAAATGCCGCAACGCACACGACTGCGTGATGCCCGACGACGATGCCAAAACGATTCTGCGCCTCGTTCAGCAATGCGATGGCTTGATTGTCGGTTCTCCATGCTATTGGGGGAACATGACCGGCCAACTGAAAATGTTATTCGACAGATGGGTTTACGGCTTTATGGACCATAGCGAACAAGGCATTCCTCGTGCGCTTTTGAGCGGCAAAAAAGCAGTTCTTGTCACGACATGTTCCACACGATGGCCATTCAACTTGATTTTCAAACAATCACTAGGAACAGTACGCGCCCTCAAGGAAGTTCTTTGTTGGAGCGGTTTTAAAATTAGCGGTGTGATTCAAAAAAGCGGCACGCTCAATGGCGAAGGCATTTCATCACGAGAAAATGCGAAATGCAGGAAGATAGCGAGCAAACTGCATTGCGCCGCTTAAGTGCGAGTTACCTGAATACATCAAAAATGCTCGACTTGATCGAGCATGACTATGTATTTACATTTTGTCACCCTCGCGAAGGCGAGGGTCTTCTAGCATTTATCTGAAAATTTTCTGATAAACATTTTTCCCGGCGCTGTTGATTTTCACGACATAAGGCTTCTGCGCAACATGCGCGACGGGCACAATCGCAAATCCATCGATTTGCCTACGCATCAACAGTTCGCCCTGCAAATCATAAATCGTAAGCATCATGGGTGCGCGTACAGAGTTCGTTGAAATCAGCAAATCACCCCCGATTTTCGAGACCGCCACCTTCCCCGCTGCAATTCGCGGCATAAGAGCAACCTTGCCTGTATCCGGTTTTTCAGGCTCTACATACGGGTGCTCCGGATCATCAACGATAACCTTCACATCAACAGTACTTTCGCAGCCGTACGGATTCACATATGTTCCCGTGTAGACGCCGCTGCTTTGCCATTGCATATTCTTGAATCGCACTTCACGGCCCAAGTAATAAAAGTCATTCGGGCCCTTCCAAGTCCAGCGTCCACCATCCCACGGATGCGGGCCAATTACAAGCGAATCACCGGGGTTTACTTTGACATCAGTTGTTTCGTTCCAGCCGCCATTATGAATTTTGACATAGGGAATAATTTCGCTAGCTTCGCAAACGCCACCTTTAGCATTTTCGATGACCATCGTTACGATAGACTGAGCTTTTGCGGTCACCGTAAGGGTTTTGCCCGAAACGTTAATATCCGAGTCCGCTTTGAGCGCTGCGGGGAGCGTAAAACGGTGGACCTTGGCTTTATTGCCGATGGATTCAAACTTGCTCAAATCGAATGTGTATTTTACATCGCTAGAGCCTGTATTCAAAGCAACGAGCACAAGCGAACTGTCTTCTCGGATGGCGGCGAGCGTATTGCTGTTGTCGCTGTCAATAAAGCGAGAACCCGGTCGAATCGCACGGCTAAACGCAGCATGCATGTAAAAGCGAGGTGCGTATGAGAACGTCTGTTTTTTGTGGTCAGCTACAATGGTGCGCCAGTTTTCAGCGGGGTCCGAAAGTTGCCAATCGACCCAAGCGCTCGCATGCATATCGCGGAGGTCATGCAAAATAACATCCGCCATCCAGAGCGTAATGTCGAGGTTGCCACTGCGGTGGAGCGGCCCCGATTCGGACTGCCATACACGTTTATCGGCTGCAAAGGCTGCGTTGTAAAGCTTTCCGCGAGAATCGTAGCCCGAATAGCTATGCGTGTTGACCTGGAACATGTACGAGCGCGCTTCGGAGCTGTAGCTGTTAAAGCGGTTCAACGCATCGCCGATGTTCGATTCATCAGCAGCGCTGACGGAAGTCTCTGGGAACAGTCCCTTTTTCTTGAGTGCCTTACCGAGTTCCACAATCATTTCGGATTGCTTGTTCTTAAAACCGCAGCCTTCTTGGTCGCCATTCGCAGTCCACCAGCCAGCACTGGGTTCGTTAAACGGTTCAATTGTGCGGAACGTGATGCCCCATTCTTGCTTAAAATGCTTGGCCACTTCGGAGAGGTAATCAGCAAAGTCATCGAAGTAATCGGACTTGAGGTTGTCCGCGCCATTCACGCCACCCGAAACGCAACCGCTATTTGTCATCCACCACGGCGGAGAGTTCGAGAACGCTTCGAAAATAGGATTCTTGACTTTTTTCGCGAGCCAGAACAGCACATTGCGCTGGTTAGGGTCGGCAGTCCAATCGTAATCGCCTTTTTCCGTTGGCTTGTAACCGGGAACAGCCGCGCCTCCATCGCCCTTGGTCAAATGTTTGTGCCCCGGCTGGTCGCCACCACCGATGTTGTAGCGGAAAATATTGTAGCCCAAACCGGTATCAGGATCGACAACAGATCCTAACATTTTTGCGTAATTCGATTCGTTCCAAGCACCAACGAGCTCGGCCCACCAGCAAAGGCTTGTGCCCCAACCCTCAAATAGCTGGTATCTTTTGCCAGGATCAACAACAACCTTCGTCTGCGCATGAGCGGCACCACAAGCCATGCCCATCGCGATCATCCAAATCAATTTACTTTTCACGTTCACAACCTCACTCCCATAAAAATCGTTTATTTTTTTGAAAAGCGGACACTTTCTGTTTGTAAAGTTATAGACTTTTTGTCAAAAAAAAGACGAGGTCTGCGGTTCAAAATAAAGTTTAAGTAATAAGTTTGCACTCCATTTATTTATATCTTTAAAAAATGCATTACAAACCATATCGCGATTTACTTTTAGAACTTTTCCCGAATTACCTCAAAGTGCGCAAACTCCCGCTCAACGGCGGCATGAGTTGCCCTAACCTCGATGGAACCAAGGGATTTTCGGGCTGCAGTTACTGCAACAACCGCAGTTTCAGCCCTGTTTTTGACCAGGCGAAAGTTTCTATTCAGGAACAGCTTGAAAAGTTCGTTCCGAAGCTTCGCGACAAGTATCCGAATGCAGGCATCCTCGCCTACTTGCAGCCATACACGAATACGCACGCCCCGCTAGAGCACTTGCGTGAAATTATCAATCCGATTATCAAGCACAAGGAAATTGCAGGGCTTGCGATTGGCACACGCCCGGATTGCCTCGAAGACGATAAAATAGAATATCTCGCCGAGCTCAATCGCAAAAAGCCGATTATCGTTGAAATTGGTTTGCAAACAGCAAATGATTTAACACTTGCCGGCATTAATCGCCGCCATACGCTTGCTGAATTCGAAGACGCTGTAAAGCGTTGCCAAGCAGCCGGCCTCACGGTCACGACACACGTCATTGTTGGCCTCCCCGGCGAAAAGATGGAAGATTTCAAGCATACGGCGCAAGTGATTCATGATTTGAAACTTGCCGCTGTGAAAATCCATCCGCTGCACATTGTTGTCGGAACAGTAATGGCTCAAGATTTTGCCAACGGCGAAGTCAAGTTGCTCTCGTTCGAAGAATACTGCGACGCCGTTGCCGAGATGATTAAAATTATCGGTAAGGACATTGCAATTGAACGTTTCAGCGGCGAAAGTCCTAGCGAAATGTTAATTGCGCCCAACTGGTGCGGAGAACGCGATAGGATCATTGCGACTGTGGAAAAATTGCTGGGCTGTGAATAAAAAAGCCGATCCTGGCACAAGGCCGGGATGACGTTGCAGTGCTAAATTCGCTTGAAAATGAGCGATGTGTTGATGCCGCCAAACGAAAAGTTGTTCGACATGAAATACTCCGTATCAATTTCACGGCCTGAACCAGTGATGTAATCAAGCGGAGCGCATTCCGGATCGACATTTTTCAAATTCAAGTTAGGGCTAAACCAACAGCGGTTCATCATATTGATTCCAAGCCAAGCTTCAATAGCTCCGCATGCACCAAGCGTATGGCCGATGTAACTTTTGAGGCTAGATATGGCAACCGCACGTTGTTTAAACGCGTTAAACGTTGCCCAACTTTCTGCGATATCGCCATAATGTGTTGCGGTTCCGTGACCATTCACATAGCCAATCGCATCAGGCGAAATTTGTGCATCACCAAGAGCGAGTTCAAGAGATTTTTGCATGGTCTCTTTCTTGGGCTGCGTGATGTGTTCGCCATCGGTATTATGACCAAAGCCAACGAGTTCTGCATAAATGTGCGCGCCACGAACTTTCGCATGCTCGTATTCTTCGAGCACAAGTGTTCCCGCACCCTCGCCGATAACAAGGCCGTCTCGGTCGCGGTCGTATGGAGCTGGCGTAATTTCAGGAGTATCGTTCTTAACGCTTGTTGCAAAAAGCGAATCGAATACAGCGGTTTCTGTTGCTGCCAATTCTTCGGCACCGCCTGCAATCATCACATCTTGCATGCCGTATTTAATAGCTTCGTAAGCATAACCAATCGAAAGGCTTCCACTTGTGCATGCGGTGTTCGTTGTGATGAGTCGGCCTGTCAAGCCAAAGAACAAACTCACATTGACCGCCGTCGTTTGCGGCATTGATTGCACATACGTTGTTACAGAAACGTTCGAGCAATTATAAGGCGGATTTTGCATGGAAACAAAATCGAGAAGCGGACGTACGCTACCCATAGAAGAACCATACGCGACACCAACTCGCCCCGACTTCAGGAGTTCTTTTTCACCCGCAAGCCCAGCCATTTGCATTGCCTTGTCCGCAGATGTTATCGCGAGCAAACCCACACGCCCAGCGCAACGGATTTTTTTGCGCGGATACTCCGGCAAATTATAGAGAATCGGGCCTGCCAAACGCGTATTCATTTGTGCGTACTTGTCCCAATCATTCAAGCGGACAATTCGATTTTTCAGAGTCTTGAGTTGCGTAAAAATTTCATCCAGCTCCATCCCTAAAGATGAAACGCAACTGCCTCCGGTAACAACAACTCTGCGACTCACGCCAATCCTCCATTCACAGAGATAACCTGGCGAGTGATGTAAGCGGCTCCTTCGGAAAGCAAGAATACAACCGTCGCGGCGACTTCTTCGGGCTTGCCAACGCGTTTCATGGGAATGGTCGGAAGAATCATGTCGAGCGGAGCATCCTTAATCATTTCGGTTTCAATCACACCAGGAGCCACGCTATTTACGGTGATGTTGCGGCTTGCAAGTTCCGTGGCAAGCGCTTTTGTAGCGCCTATGAGCCCCGCTTTGGAAGCGCTATAGTTGACTTGTCCGCGGTTCCCGATTACGCCAGAAACAGAAGAAATCGTGATAATGCGGCCTTTGCGTTTGCGGCACATCGGGAGGACTAGCGGATGAACGACATTGTAAAATCCGTTTAAATTCGTATTTAAAACCTTATCCCAAAATTCATCAGTCATGGCAGGGAAAGCGGCATCGGCGCAAACTCCAGCATTAGTGACAACGCCGTAGTACACGCCATTTTCGGCAATGTCTTTTTCGAGAATTTCACGACATTGCTCGCGATCGCAAATATTGAATTGGAGTGTACGAATGTTTCCGCCATTGGCACGGATGCGTTCGGCGAGAGCATCAATCGAAGCGGAGTTCTTATTGTAATGAGCAACAACCGTGTAGCCTTCTTTAGCAACAGCCTCGGCAATAGCAAGCCCAATGCCGCCACTTGCCCCCGTAATCAAAACAGATTTTGCATCTTCCATAATCTAACCTCAAAAAAATTTAAGGGTTGTCCACTTCGATGGTGTTTAGTTTCGCCGTTACAGCAAGAGTTCCATTGACCATTGCACAGCCTTCAAACGTAACCATATTATCAATACGGATGAGTTCATTTACATTTACAACAACAGTTTCACCCACCTTAAAAACAGGAACCTCCGCCTTGAAACTTGATACGCTCATGATAAAACCAACTTTTATTTTTTTACCTCTAGCGCGTTCAAAAATTCCAGACAATGCAGAAACACTTTGTGCCATAAACTCAAAAGCAACCCAAACAGGGACACCGCCGAGATCTTCTTCGTAAAACATATTGTTGCGAGTAATGTCAATTTCGGTCGTGATGGTATGTTTTTTCAAATCATAATCGCGAACACGATCCAGCAAAAACATTTTGCCTTTGTGCGGAACGAGTTCACAGACCGATTCTTTTGTATCAAATACTTCTGTCATACCGCACCATTTTCAACAATTAAGGACACGTTGCAGCCGCCAAAAGCAAAAGAATTGCTCATACAATATTTAAGATTTTGCGCAGTCTCGCCTGCTTTTACCAAATGCAACGGAGGAAAATCCGGATCGACATTGCCATCAAAATGATGCGCAGGGAGAACGCCTTCCTTAAGAGTCATGCAACAGAACGCAAGTTCCAACGCACCAGCGGCACCAAGCGTATGCCCTGTAAGTGCCTTTGTGGAGCTAACCGGGACGTCAACGTTTGCAGCGCCAATATCGGCTGCAAAAATTCGATGAACGGCGCGGCTTTCCATGGCATCATTCAATTCCGTTCCGGTTCCATGCAAATTCACATAACCAATTTGCGCAGCATTAAGGCCAGCATCTTCAAGCGCAGCCTTCATTGCTTGATAAGCGCCTTCCCCATCGGCACGCGGAGCCGTGATATGGTCAGCATCGGCACTTTCGCCAAAGCCAATTACTTTAAGACTTTCGCAATCAACCGCACAAATATCAGCATCTGGGTTGCGCGTTACCACGAAGAATACCGCAGCATCGCCAAGCGTAAGGCCCGAGCGATTTGCGCAAAACGGATTTGTCGGTTTATCACTCATCGCCTCAAGCGATGCAAACCCGAGAATCACCGAAAGCGATGCGATATCGACACCGCCCACAATCGCCACATCACAGTTGCCGGCATAGAGATTATTTCGCGCCGAGACAAAAGCACTAGCGCTAGACGCACAAGCGGTCGAATGTACCGAAAGCATTCCCGTGATTCCAAAACGCTCAGCGATAAACTGAGCTGGGAAATCAGCTCGTTGGAAATCGAGAACATAGCCTTCCGGGAATGCACCTGTTTCCTTAAAGCACTTGAGTGCAGCCATCGATGCTTCGGAACCGTTGTCGCAAGAACCGATAAAAATTCCAACACGGTTTGCCCCGTATTTTTCAACCGCTTTCTGGATAGTCTTTTCAATGCCGACTAAAGCCGCTTGCGACAAGCGATTCACGCGGTTATCAAATTTTTTCTCAAGGACAGGCGCAAGCGTTTCGGGATCAATCGTTGCTGCAGGGCGCTGAACGCCAGCCACATCGTACGTGGTAAAAGTTCCACGTTTGCCATTCTTGAGAGCATCAAGAACTTGAGCTTTATCGCCACCTAAAATGCAATAAAGGCCAAAATCATTGATGTACACAGGTTGATTCATACTTTAATATTAATCATTTCTGCTAAATGGTGAAAGAAGAAAACAACAAGAAATGCCTAATAATACAACAAAACCGAATGTTTTGATAGGCACAAAGGCGCTGCAAGCAAGGCTACCAAAAGAAATAATAGTTGTCATTGCCGAAAGCATAATCGCAAGTGACGTTGTCAAGTTTTGGCGGCAGCCTTCCTTAAAGAACAAGGCATAATCAATCCCGATTCCAAGCGTAAGAATCACACCGACAATCGCAAAGAAATTGAAATCGATTCCAATGTAACCAAAGATTGAAGCAGCAAAAAGGCTTGCCAAGACCGGAGCTCGGATAATCCGAACCGCATCTTTAAATTTATACACAATTATAAGAATAAAGAAAACAACCACATAGGCAAAGCCTACAAGTTTAAGCGAGACTTGCGAAATTTTTGTGAGAGCGTTATTGATATTTTGTTTTTTATTGACGACATGAACGCCCGACAAACCTTCTGCAATTTTTTGAGCATCGAATTTGTCGGATACGTGAAGCGGAAGGACGGCGCTATAATATTTGTCCCCGATATGGCCAATCCAAAGCATTTGGAGAAGAAAACTCAATGATTGTGGAAAATCATTCTTTAAATCAACATCAACAAATCTATCGTTTTTGTCAATCTTTTCGAAATCAATAAAATCATGTGATAAAAGTAAACTTTTAACAAAAATAGAATGGTTCTCCACGCCTATTTCCGTTAAATAATTCCTGACATTAGGTGCAAGCATTTGCGGCAATTCATTATTAATTAAAATCTCTGTCCATCGTTTTTTTATTCCAAAAACCAGCTTTTCTAAATCCAAAATAGAACCAGCTTGAAACCTTCCTGACGGGATGATATTCGATACCGCTAAATACGCTTTTACCAAACCCTCTTTTTCAGCATTTGCAAGGCGTTCTGTAAGTTGTTCTTCATTTTCCAAAACGTCATTTTCACCATTCCCTTCAACAATAAAATAAGACGGTGCAACACCCAAATTATTCAGTTTCGAAGTCAACGCTTCAGATGCTTTAATTTCTTCATTCATCGTGTAAAAATTTCCGATATCCGTATGGACATTAAGCAACTTTAGCCCTGGAAGAAGCGCAATAACAAACATCGCCAAAATCAATCGAACACCCCACTTGGGGAACTTTGAATAAGCATCTAGAAAAACTTTCGGGAATTGAGTCGGAAGATTTGTTGACTCCGATTTTGCGGCGGTCTTAAAGACACTCGCATTTTCAAACACCGCATGAAACAAAAGCGTAATCGTCAAGAACGCACTTAGCAACCCCACAATCGAAAACACAGCCATCTGGCGTAACAGCGAAAATTCGGCAAACGAAAGCGCGATATAGCTGAGTTCTGTCGTCAAGAATCCAAGCAAAAGACCTTTAATAATGCTGGAGCGCACATTCTGCACACCCGCCTTCCAATGGACAAAGAAATGCACCGCGTAATCAATACTCACACCAATGATGCTTGTGCCAAAAACAAGCGTAAAGACATGAATATTCCCGAACACGTACCACGTAAAAGCAAGCGCCGTAAAAATGGCAATCGCAATTGTCGAAAGCGTAGCAACAATCGGAAGCGACGAGCGGAAAACATAAAGCAGCAATAGCAAAATCAGCACAATCGACACGCCCGAAATCCACGCAATTTCAGACATTGCTCGGTCAGAACTTTCGTAGCTATGGAAAGGCACGCCCGATTTTGCCACAATAAGCCCCGGCTTCGCTAATTTCAACGAATCCAACACACGATTCATTTTCGCAATAACATGACCATCAGAAGCCATTGAAGGAACGTTTTCGGAGAGTTTCGCATTCCACATCACGTAAGTCACGCCAGAATCAACCGCATAGAGGACGCTATCGCGAATGCTAAAACGGCTCATCGTCATCGGAGAATATTGTACAAAGTTTTCAAACGCAGCATCACCCAGCAAAAACGGATCTTCATCAAGGCGGTTCAAATTCGCCATAGAAAACGAGCCATAAATTTTCTGTAGCGCTCTATTTTTTAACGCTTCGAAATCGCCTTTCGCAAGAATTTCACGAACATTCCTCCCCTGCAACGTATAACGATGATTAAAGAAAAACTCACGAATTTCGTCCATCGATTTTTCGTTCACGAACAGTCGAGTTTCTTCGAATGATGAATCATCTTTAAACACGCTATCCAGTGCAACCGCCGCAGAGCGCGCCACTTCAAAATTGTCATGCCCTACAAGCACCGTAATATTTCGTACCGTACGCGCACTAAGTGCTTTTTCAGCAGCGCTCACATTCTTCAATTCATCGGAATCCGGCAGAATCGAATACAAGTCGGAATCCATCTTCCACGGAACAGAAATGCCAAGAAACATCAAGATGGCATGAATTACCACCCACAGGATAATTCCCGTTTTTGCATCCAAGTGTTTTCCGTTAAAGAACTTCATAGAGAACTCGTCTTATGGCGCAGAACTCATGCGTTTCGGCGCTGCCTTTCCAACTATTTTGTAATTCAAAAATTCAAGCGTTACAGGAGATTCTTCGGCATCTGTAATAATCACTTTATCAATATTTTTGCAAGCCTCAATTACAACATTTGCAATAACCATGCGTACCATCGTTTCTCGCGGCACAAGCCCCATTCTAAAGCCGCATGATTGCTTTTCATAATACACGTTAAAGTTCTTTTCTAATTGAGCAATTTTTCCTGAAAATAACGCTTGGATATTGCTTGAAAAATCAGCGAACATAGGATTTTCTTTCGTTAAAAGCATTTGCGATTGACCGTTAGAATCGCGTTCAAAGACACCTGCATTATTCAGTGCTAGTTCAGAAAAAATAGGTTTTAGCGTTTTCCAAACAATGCCATTTTTTTTAGAAATCATGAATGTTCCGGTCGAAATAAATTTCCGGTTGCGTTTTTTGATAGATTTAGTTTGCTTGAAATTACCCGATGCAACTTCGTAATTCATGACCTTCGCTAATGATTTTTCCAATTCCGGCTTTGACTTTTTATTCACCGGATGGCTAAAAACATCGGCCATTGCAAAACCACAGCCGCAAAACAAGCACAAAATCAAAACACAAATGTTTCGTTTAAACAACATAATAACAACCTTATTTCTTTGCAGACTCCGATTTGTCGGAAGGCTTTTCAGGAGAATTTTCCTTCGCCAAAAAGGCCTTCACTTTATCGACAAAACAAGGCGGGCATGCCCATAGCGATTCTTTCGTTTTCATATCAACGGCCATTTGCGTGCTTTCTGCTTTTGTGAGCACAACACCAGTTTCTGCATCCATAAACTTGTACGAGAGTTTCATGCAGACTTCGTATTCCATCAGTGTCACTTCGGCACGAATTTTCTGCATAAAAATCATCGGACGGACATATTTAATATGCAAATCAACAACAGGCCAAATGTAACCGCTCCGTCTCATCTCATTGTAATCATAGCCAATCTTGCTAAGCAACGCACACCGAGCAACTTCCATATACTTTACGTAATTGCCATGCCATGCAATCTGCATAGAATCGACATCATAAAATTCGATTTGAAATTCAACACTTTCTTTAATTTTTTTCACAGCCATAAGATTTGAACCATTTATTTTTCGGCACTTTCCCAGAAATTGTAGAAATTATACCATTGGTAAGGATGAGCTTTGCAAAGTTGTTCTAAAATTTCCGTATATTCACGCAATAGTATTTTTAAGCGCTCGGGACGTTCTTTGCGCGAACAATCTAAAGATGTTTTTGCACGAACCACATGCATTTCATAAGGCGAACGAATATTGAAATCGTGCTTGCGAATGCCAAAGACAAAATAAACGGGCGCATTCAAAATGCAAGCCAGTGAAAAAGCACCTTCTGGAAAACTAGCCTTTTCGCCAAGGAACATCGTTTCAATCACGCGGTTTCTTGTATTTGCCGAAGTTCGGTCTCCTGTAATGACGACAAGATTTCCTTCCGCTATTTTTTCTTTCATCCAAATAGCAGAACTAACATCAATGGAATTAGCATCGATCATATTTGCCATCAATTCGGGATTTAATTCTCGAAGGAGCGCGCTAAACTTTTTAGAACCCGAAAAATCTTCAACAGGAAAAACTTGAAAACGTTTTGCGGTATGGAACTCACCATAGCCAGTCAGTGAACGCAAAATTTCCATATTCCCCAAATGCGAGCACAACAAAAAAGCGCCACACCCTTGATTCAGTTGATCCACCAACATTTGCAAATCATCGTTTTGCATTTCAATGTGATTCAGCTTTATCGCACCTTTCCAACCCAGCAATTTTTCCATCATCGAAAGAGCAAAAGAAAGAATATGCTTATATGTTCCAAATACGCCAACATGCACTCCCATTTTGCGCAAATGTTTCAAATAAACCTTAGAGCACGCTCGTACCGGAGCGGCTCCAAGCCAAAAGAAAAAGCAAATAATCGCAGTACAAAATTCAACTAAGAAAAGAGGCAAATGGCACGCCACCCAAAGCATAAAACGAAAATGCCATGGGCTCCCGCCAACTTCTTCAATTTCGGACCAGTGCTCACTCATAAGCAACGCCTCAATTTACGACCTAGAATTAAAGGAAGCCGAAACACCATGCCAATGCAAAGCATCGTATGCGTTATTGAAATCGCAACGTTATCATGGAACATTCTAAAATTTGAAAAACCATCTTTGGGGTAATGCACCTTTACCGGGAAAAAGCGCATTCTCACACCAGCCCACGAAAGTTTTACAATCATTTCAATATCAAAACCCATGCGTTTATTGCACAAGCGCTTCATCACAGGCCATGATGTAGCTAGCGGATACAACCGGAAACCGCACATGGCATCAGGAATCTTGAGCGAAACAGTTTCTATCGCCACCCAGAAATTCGTAATCTTGCGCCCTTGCTCACGAGCTTTCGGCACAGATTCATCGTACTTGGGATAACCGCAAATCAACTCTTCGGGATGCTCTTTGGCTTCGTTGACAAAGAACGGTATCGAATCCATATCATGCTGACCGTCTGCATCGACTTGCAACGCATGCGTAAAACCTGCGGCAACCGCAGCATCCATCCCCGAGCGCATAGCAGCCCCTTTCCCGAGATTACATTTATGCGTTACAAGTTCCACATTCGCAAATTCTTTTGCAATTTCAAAAAGAACGTGATGCCCTTCGGGCGTATTGCCATCATCCACAAGAATCACGGGGATACTCAAAGAAGCCAGCGATTTCACGACATTTCGTGATGTATTTTCGTGGCGATACACAGGCACTATGGCACAAATTTTCACCGCGTCACTCACGATTTTCCCCCTCATTCGCTACATTTGTATTCATTATAAGCAAACCATTTGAATACGCGCTTTTTCCATCAACACTTGTAAATGCAAAATTCACCAGGCCCGCACCGGCGTTGTAGTTTATTTCCACCATCACCGGAACATCCGGCAAAATAGGATTTGTAAAGCGAGTACGATTCATCTTCGAAAGTTCCTTTGGAATTTCCAAAAAATTTCGTGCAAGCCGCAAAACCAAATCCACCTGCACAACGGCAGGCAGCAATTTGAAATTTGGAAAATGTCCATCAAAGTATTCGCTTGTCGCAGGGAATAAAAGCTTTGCCGTCAACATGCCTGGTTCTCTGCGGAATTTTAAAATTTTGAAGTTCGGGCTTTCCGCAAGGCTAAACAACGCTTGAATATCGCGCATGCGAATCTTGCCTTCGGTATTCTGCGGAAGTTCCTCAAGATAACGCCATTTTTTAGGCGAGACTGTATTTTCAATAAATTTCAACAAATAATCATGAAAGAAATTATTGATGGCAAGTTTTGTCGAACCTGCAAACTTTTCACGGCCAGCACCATTTAACACAATCGCAGCCGCTAAATATTGGCGTTTGCCCACCATTGGAACCACGCGGACATCTTGCACCAAGCCCGTCTGCTTCAAGCGCATTTCCACTTCTGGGAGCGAAATGCGTTTTTCTTCAATTTTCACAATCGAATCCGAACGCCCCTTGAGCAAAAAACGACCATCATCATAAAGTTCCACCAAATCGCCTGTTGTAAAGCCTTCCGCTTCGAGAATGTAACTTGACTTGATGTTCAAACAACCGTTTTCAGCAAGGCTCATCTTGCAGACTTCAAACGGAGTCCATACGGGGCCATTCTTGGATTGCCTATACGCAATGCCGCCTGTTTCGGTACTGCCATAAATTTCCATCGGCCAATAGCTCGTAAGTTCACATGCCTTGCGCGCCACCTCTTCGGGAAGCGGACCACCGGATGAATAAATAATTGGCGGACACTTAAATTCAATCGCTTTATCCGCTTCTGCAGATAAACGCTTTAGGAACGCAGGACTTGATGCAATGACAGCGGCTTCGCCTGCAACATTCGCAAGCTCAGAAGGAAAATCAATACGATGCCTACGGAACGGGAGTCCAGCTGCAATCGGTAGCAACGCAGTAAACAACAAACCGTAAATATGATGATGATTGACCGTACTATAAACTTTGCGGTTCAACCAATCATTTCCAAAGACTTTCACAAGTTCAAAAAGTTCATTTTCAAATTGCAAAAATTGCTTGTACACAGCTTTCGGTTCACCCGTTGTGCCAGATGTGTACATTACCATTTCGGCTTTGGACTTATCGAATTTGCCGAACTTGAGCGGGGTACATTTACCTTCCGCGCATTTTCCCGCATCATCAACCGCCACGCATTCCCCACTTGCGTTATCAACAGCCGCGCACTCCACAGCGCATTCCTCGTTCACTGAACCGCTAAGCACGTTCTGGATCATCGTCGCAGAAACATCACCAGCAAACGGTTCATCCGTCAAGAATCCGTATTCCGGTTTCTTGATTTCCTTGATAAAAGCTTCTTGGCGGTTCGCCGTTATAAGCGCTTTGCGCCCACTCTGAAGCATCGCTAAAAGAGCTACCGTAAAGTAATACGAATCCTCGCAATGCAAAATCCACGGCGTATTTTCACGCGCTTCCAAGAAATAACGTACCTTAGAAACATCACTTACAAAATCGCCCCAAGTCTTATTTCCGGCAGCAATCCCACCTGCGTTCGCAGCATTTCCGACTGCATTCGCGGTATTCCCACCTGCGTTCGCAGCATCCACACCAGAGTCAAAACTTACAAGCACCCCGTTCGGGCGTGAATCTAGATCTAAATCACATACCGGAATATACGATTGCATTTTGCTCTGCATTTTTTTTCGAACCCCTAATTCCACAACAAAAAATAAACCAATTAAAATGTAAGAAATAAGTCCATTGTATAGCGACCAAATTTTATCGGAGCCTACAAAAACTGTCAGTGCGGCAATAGAGCCATTCACAACAAAAAAAACACACCAAGCGATCGTCACTTTTTGGCAATAACGTTCTACGGCATTAAACGAAGGCGAGGTTTCAAGCGATTTGTCATGAAGGCAAGCCATTCGGAATGCAAAACTAGGTGGCCTCCACAGCGTAAATCCAAAGAACGAGAGAAAACTCAAGTTCACAAGCACTGGATAAAACTTGACGAATAAAATGTTATCAGCCAAAAACGCTACAAGCGCACACACGAGAATCAGCACGACAAAGATGCCTGTCCGTCCTCGCTCCACTTGCGATTTGCTTCGCGTAAAATTCAAAAAATGGTAAAAAGCAAGCGCCAAAAGCATCAAACTCAAGCGCCTTGGAGAAAGCCCCCAATACCTATATCCGCAATAGACTATTACCGGATACAAAACCGAAACCGCGGTAAAGAAAATCTTCCCCGCCATAGGTTTCATTACTTAGATTCCGAATTTAGAACAAGATTATATATTCCATCAACCACATTTTGAAGAGTACGCATTTTCTTAAACGACTCCGGGTCAATGTTTCTCGGCAAAAACGACTTCAATTTCACAATCAAATCTACAGCATCAATGCTGTCAAGTTCCAGATCTTCATAAAGCTTGGCATCGGGAACAATTCGCCCCTCTTCCAAGTCGAAATCTTCGATAAGGGCAGCCTTAATCTTTTCAAAAATTTCTTTTTTTTCCATGGATTAGCCCTTGGAATTTGCAGAAATGTAATCTGCCAGCGCATTCACCGAAGCAAAATGCTTCTTGGTTTCTTCCTTCACTGTCGAAAATGTCACGCCAAAATTTTCCTTAATGGCAATACCCAATTCCAAAGCATCAATTGAATCAAGGCCAAGACCTTCTCCAGCAGCATTTTTTCCAAAAATCGGGGCGGAATCCACAATATCAGCAGGTGTAATATCTTCCAGCTCCAGAGATTCGATAATGACTTCCTTAATGCGGGTATTCAAATCGGACATATTTTTCGCAGCCTTAATCAAAATTTGTTCGTTCTTTTCAAGTAATATAGAAAAATAAACTTATATTATTACTACAACATTAAGAATTTTGTCATTCAAGATTTCGCGACAGAAACAACATGTTCGATTTTTATAAAAACGATTCCATCGATGCCGTAAGCGCCAAGTTCGAAGCGCAAAAAATCGCTTTTGCACCGTTAAGCTTCCAAGCGGCACGAGCTCTCAGAAACATGGGCATTTTGGACGAAATCAGCAACGCCCGTAAAAAAGGCATCACGATTTCGGAACTATCGCAAAAGCTAAACATTTCGCATTACGGTGTAAGCGTTCTCGTTGAGATGGGACTTGGCATGGGAGCCCTCAAAATCCACAAAGATTCTGACGAAGAGGATCTGCGGCTCACTCTCGGGAAAATCGGATTTTTCCTCATGAAAGATGAAATGACACAAGTGAACATGGATTTTTCCGAAGACATTTGCTACCGAGGGGCCGAAAATCTCGAAGAATCCATTCGCACTGGTAAACCCGCTGGGCTCCCCCACCTGGGCCCCTGGAAAACCGTTTACGAAGGACTTTCTGAGCTTACTGAACAGCAGAAAAAAAGTTGGTTTGGCTTTGACCATTTTTACTCGGACTTGGCTTTCCCCGAAGCACTCCCCATTGTTTTCGAAACTCTCGCCGAAAGGAAATCTCCACACCTTTTTGACATCGGTGGAAACACTGCCAAATGGGCCATCGCTTGTTGTAAATACAATGCAAATGTCAATGTTTCCATCATCGATTTGCCAGGGCAAACAGCAGTTGCCGAGAAAAACGCCGCAGACGCAGGCTTTGCAAATCGCATCGACACAATCGCATGCAACGTCTTGGACGACACGACAAAATTCCCTATAGGCGCAGACGCCATCTGGATGAGCCAATTCCTGGATTGTTTTTCGCTCAAGCAAGTCACAAAAATCTTAACGAAAATCCATAGCGCAGCAACATCGGAAACAGACATTTACGTACTAGAACCGCTTTGGGACAAGCAACGCTTTGAAGCGGGCGCTTACTCGTTACAGGCGACCTCGCTTTACTTCACCTGCATCGCAAACGGCAACAGCAAAATGTACCGCTACGCAGAGCTCAAACGCGCCATCGAAACCGCCGGATTCGAACTAAAAGAAGCTCACCACAATGTAGGGCCAAACTCCTATTCACTACTCCGTTTCCGAAAAAAATAAAATGGCTCGTCAAGTTTTTATCGAAAGAATATCAAGCTTTATCCCGACCGAAGCGCACCCCAAGCCGGATGTGTCCTTTGTCCCGATGCTTACGCGCCGCCGCTTGAGTTACATTTCGCGCATGGTCGTTCTCGTGAGCGATCAGGTTTCTCACGATGCCAAAGGCAACAAGTTTGCACCTTGCAAGGTTACATTTGCATCTCAATTTGGCGAAATAAACCAACAGTTAAAAATTTCGCAAACGCTCCTTGAAACGGGAATGGTTTCGCCCGCACATTTTAGCCTTTCGGTCTTTAACGCCTCTGTCGCAAACGCATCGATTCTCGAAACCAACACCGCCGGATATTCAGCCATTTTTTCCGGGAAAGATGCATTCACCACAGGACTCACGGATTGCCTTGCCGCACTCGAAGTTGAAAATGCAGACTCGCGCACATTTATTTTTGCCGATGAACTTATCCCCGAAGTTTACGCTCCCGTGGCGGGGGTTCCGTACCCCAATGTCGTTTGCGCCATGGCATTAAGGCTCACCACCGACGAATCGAAAGCGGACCCAACACTGAAAAACGTCAACGTTTTAAGCCAACTTTCATACCTTAAAATGTTACACAACAACTTCGATACCGCCGCAGAACAAGCACTAGCTTTCCTCTGCGCCATCGATATGCAACGGGCGTAAAAACTCATGGCAAAATTCCGCTACGTCAAAAGAGTTATCGCGAAACTTTTTTGTTTTGCTTTTTTCGGTTTCAGTAGCTTGATTCTTGCATTTGTGTTGTTCCCCATAATGCATTGCCTTTCTGGATTTTCAGAACAGAAATTCAAAAAAATAGCCCGCAAATTCAACCACCTGTATTTTAAAATTTTCGTCAAAATTTCAATCATTTTGGGCGCAGTCCGTGTCACTGTACAAAATAAAGAAGCGCTCGAAAACCTCCAATCCAAAGTCGTCATTGCAAATCATCCATCTCTTTTCGATGTGGTTATTCTCTTTTCGCTTATCCCGAACGCCGATTGCATTGTAAAAGGTGAGCTTATACAGAATAGATTCATTTCCATTATTATAAAAAATCTCTATATTCCAAACAACATTCCTTTTGACGAGCAATTGGAACGCGCTAAGAAATCCATGGACGAAGGCAACAACCTTATTATATTCCCCGAAGGGACACGTTCTAAACCCGGTGAGCCGTGGGAGTTCAAGAAAGGCGCTGCACGGTTTGCCCTTTATTCAAAAAAAGATGTTATTCCAATTTTTTTTGGCGGTAACGAAAAAATTGGGCTCCGAAAACACGATAAATTATTGCAATTTCACCCAACAGAACGATATTTATACAAATTGAAAGTTCTTGCGCCAATTTCTACAAAAGAATATGCGGACATGCCCATGACCAAGAGTGCCACCAAACTTACGCATAAAATGAAAGAAATTCTCGAAAAAGAATTGCCTAATTAAGCACTTTTGTCATCAAAATTTGCATATTAGCGCAAAAAAATACCCTTTTATCAACAAATATTTAAATTCGTGACAAAAATTACTTTTCTTTTTACTTTCTATTTACTAGATTATGTCTAAATAAAGACTCATTTTTACTGAAAATTTGCCTTTTCATTACATTTTATGACAAATGGGAATTTTCAGCAAAATGAACAAACAAGAAGGACATGAGTATGAATTGCTTCAAGACTTTTTTTGTAGCGGCGCTTGCATTTGCAGCCTCTATTTACGCAGCAGAACGTGTTTATTTGGCACCGTTCAGCATGGTTGGCTTAAATGAGGATTTTGGCATCGCCGCCGAAAAACTCATGAATGCTTATATCGACGACAACGGGCGCTATGTTTTAGTCAACTACACCGAAGAAGATTCCGTGAAAGCCGGTGACCGCGAAACAGCCAACAAGATTGCAAAGGATAAAAATTGCACCAAGTTCATCTTGGCTGAATTTACTCGCCTTGGCGAAAACGTCATCACAGCCTTCAAGCTTTACGATGTCAATAACGAAACCCCAGTTTGGAGCGACCGCCTCAAGGCAAAGAACCCCGATGATTTCGACCCGATTATTCAGCGTGTTGCAAAAAACATCGGTACAAACAAAAAAGCAACAAACGATAATGATATCTACACTGTCACCGAACAAGAAACAAAGAACCCGAAGAAAAAAGGCGTAACCTCTTACTGGGGTGGCAAGATCGTGGGATCTCTCCCGCTCAATCCGTCCGAAGCCAAGATGGATGCCGGCCTTGGTGCATTTGTCTTGTACGATGCAAAGGACCTCATCTTTGGTTTTGACTGGACGATGAGCAACTTGGGCGATAACGATGATAGACCCACTCTTATCGACTTGACTCTGTCTGTATTCTATGCCTTCACGACAACGAACATTTCTCCGTTTGCTGGTGGTGGTCTCTCTTATAGTATGCGCTATACTCATTCTTATCGTTATAGTAGCTACAACAATAACTATTACGATGATGATGATGAACACGAAACCAACGGTCTCTCTTTGCAGCTCGGTGGTGGTTTGTTATTCAACCGTGCAAGCCGCGTCATGTTCATCGCTCAAGTCAACTACTTTATCGACTTCTTTGAAACTCCGTTCTACGAAATCAATGAAACAAAGAGCGGTAAAGAACTCGTAGAATCGAAACACCATATGAACGGCTTCAAGTTTGGCCTGGGCCTCGCTATCGGTTTCTAATTTAATATTGATTCTTTATATGAAGACCAAGGTATTGTCGATTCTGTTGCTAGCATCGCTGTCTTTCAGCCTGACAGGATGCTTTGCTGGGCGAACAAGCATTGTTGCTAGTCAATACGCTTCAACGCCCTATGATATTTATTTCAATGGCAATTTACTCTGCAAAATGAGCGACGATTACGATTGCTCAATTGCGACTCGTGGTATCAGCAATAGTGGCATTCTTGAAGCCTACTTAGATGGTCAAAGAGTCGGCGTTGTAGCAATCCATCGTAGTATTTCTCTCGCTTCGATTTTGTGGATGCCACTTACCTATGGTCTCTCTATATTCGTATATAAAGCCTACCCAGATGAAATCGAGATTCCTATAGATAACTATGTGATGAGGTCGAATTACAACAGCGATACCGGCAAACCCAAAAGTGTTTGGGATCGTCCGTACGATTCATCCAAAAAGAAAACTGAAAAATCTCTAGGATCAGTACCGGCAGATACCGATGAACCCAGAGCGGTCCGCGGTGAAGATGCAGATTATAGCGAAAGCACAGCGCCGGCTCCAAAGACTAGCGTTTGGGATTAACGATTGGTATCGATATGATGAACAAGCTTAAAATGCTTTTTATAGCGGTACTCGCTTTTACGTCATTAATTGATGCTAGTGAGCGAGTTTACTTGGCTCCGTTCAACACTATAGGCATAAACGAGGATCTCGGTATTACAGCCGAGAAACTCATGCACGCTTACATAGACGAAAACGGTCGTTTTGTTTTAATCAATTACGCCGAAAACGATTCGGTTGAAGCCGGAAACTACGAATCCATCAACAAAGTTGCGATTCAGAAAAACTGTTCCAAGTTCATTATTGCGGAATTTACACGTCTTGGTCAGAACGTCATTTCATCATTCAAACTCTATGACGTAAACAACGAAAAACCGGTTTGGAGCGACCGCCTCAAAGCCGCTAATCCAGACGATCTTGACCCGATTATCGAACGCGTCGCCAGAAATATCGGTACAAAGAAACAGGCTTCCGATGATGACGATATTTACACCATCACTGAACAAGAAACAAAACCTCTTAAGAAAATTGGAATTTCCGGCTACTTCGGTATAAATGTTGTTGGAGATCTGGAGATTACGCCCAACACCAATATGCTTGCAGGAATCGGCCTGTTTACGCTCTTGGATGCCAAACGTGTCTTTTTTGGTATAGACTTCACCTTGACCAACATGGGTGAAGAACTAAACAAACCAACATTCTATGATTTATCGCTTTCTGTTTATTATCCATTCGGAATGTCCAACAATACTCCGTTTGTCGGAGGTGGCCTTTCTTATAGTTGGCATATTACATTTGATGATAACGATGAACTTCCGTACACTCCAGAGGAGTTAAGCGCAAACGGACTTACCGGATTTGTGGGCGGAGGAATTTTGCTTAATCGCGCAAGCAGAGTCGCATTCCTCTTGCAGGCCAAATACTTCATCGACTTTTTCAACACACCTTATGTCGAAGAAATAGCTCCAAAGAAATTCAAGAAAACGAATAAACATATCCAAGGTTTAAAATTCAGCATTGGAATCGGATTCTAATTTTTTATCTTTAGCCGTGAAATTTCAGCCGAGTTTCACGGCTTTTTTAATTGAGGTTTATAATGGCTAAGAAGAATGATACCCAGACGAACATGTGGACCGGTCGCTTTGCTAGTGGCATGGCACAAAGCATGGTTGATTTAAGTTTCAGTTTGCAGTTTGATGCAGAACTCATCGAAGAAGATATCGAAGGGAGCATCGGACATGGCAAGGGTCTTGTTGAATCTGGAGTTCTTTCGAAGGCCGACTACAAGAAGATTTGCGATGGCTTAAAGAGCATCCTCGACGACTACCACGCCGGCAAAAACCTCTGGTGCGATAGCGACGAAGACATCCACATGGCCGTGGAACGCGTGCTCACCGAACGCATCGGCGCTCTCGGCAAGAAGATCCACACGGGCCGTAGCCGCAATGACCAGGTCTGCACGGACTTTAAGCTTTACATGCGTCACCGCGCAGCCGAAATCCGCGTTCTCGAAGTGGAACTCATGGAAACGGTTCTGGACCTTGCAAAGAAGTACTTTGGCAAGATGATGCCGGGTTACACGCACTTGCAGCAGGCACAGCCGATTTACTTTAGCCATTACCTCATGAGCATGTTCTTTGCCGTGAGCCGTGACGTGAAGCGTCTCGACAACTTCCTCGAATTGCACAGCCAGCTTCCGCTCGGCAGTGGCGCCATGGCCGGTTCTGCATTCCCCTACCACCGCGCTCTCGTAGCCGAAGCTCTCGGATTCAAGGACGTGAGCCCGAACAGCATTGATGCCGTGAGCCATCGCGACATGATGCTCGAATTCGAAGCTGACCTCGCCATCATCGCAAACACGATGAGCCGCTACGCCGAAGATTTTGTGAACTGGAGCTCTTGCGAATTTGGATTCCTCACATTGCACGATGCATTCTCCAGCGGTTCTTCGATGATGCCGCAGAAGAAGAATCCGGATTCCATGGAACTTATCCGCGGAAAGTCAGGTCGCATGCTCGGCAACTTTACGGCACTTTACACGCTCGTGAAGGGCGCTCCCCTCAGCTACAGCCGCGACTTGCAAGAAGACAAGGAACCGGTCTTTGACAGCGTCCACAACGTGAAGGTGATTCTCCGCGTGATGAAGGAAGCTTTGGAAACGGCACGCTTCAACTTCGAGACAATGCACGCCAAAATGCTCCCGGCGCTCCTTGCTACAGACCTTGCCGACTTGCTCGTGGAAGCAGGCGTTCCGTTCCGCGACGCCCACCACATCGTGGGAAGCCTCGTCGGCGATGCCGCACGAGCCGGTAAGCAGTTCACGGAACTTTCTGACGAGGCTTGGGCCGCCGCAGGCGTCCCGGACGTCGCCAAGATGAAGAAGACGCTTACGTTCGAATACAGCATCAGCAAGCGCAACATTGAAGGCGGTACGGGCCCGAAGTCCGTGAAGCAACAGTTCACGAAGGCCGCCGCCATTCTCAAGAAGATCAAGAAATAATGGATGCCCGCCTGCGCGGGCATGACGATGCGAGAAAAAGGTGACCCCGGCGCTTCGACAGGCTCAGCGACCTTAGCCGGGGTGACAGTGCAAAAAAAGAGACCATGAGAGGTCTCTTTTTGTTTAATGCCAAAGCAATGATTTTCGCCTTCCCCGTCAAGCGAAGACAAGCGCGAGAATGACTATATTTGCTTGTCTTTCACGCAGCGGACAGAGAATTCATTGGTAACATTGCGCTTGACTTCAGTCGGGCTGTTTTCATAGTAACTGATCCAAAATACAGTAGCATCGTTACCAACCTTCTCGTCAACCCAAAAATACGCACTCATCTTCAAGTCGAAATAATCGCCGTTCGTTTTACCGCCAGCGGCTTTCGCATCAAAGCCCCAAAAATTAAGACCTTTTGCAGTCTTGTCCGTCCAACCGGATCTAGAACGTAAATCTCTGCTCGATTGATCGATAAGCAAATTTTGGATATCCACAGACGTGGGTAAATGCCAGCCATCCGGGCAAACTTTTTGAGCGGCTTCAAATGAATAAAGTCGACCAAATTCGTTACATTTTTCCTTTTCGTCATTATAGCAATGGCTCCCCTCCACTTCGTAATTGAGGTTGTCTGCCATCCATTCATTGCCACCAATTTTCACTGTTCTATACGTTTCATTTTTGTATTTTAAAGAACCGTAATTATGAGGAATTTTTTCGATATACGAAGAATCTAAAGAACCGGAGACTTTAATACTTCCTTCCCTAGCAATGCAACGAACCGAGAGACCATGATCTTTGTAATAAAAACCATCCTGGAGAATATCAGCGTCATTGAGCAAACTCCAACCATAAGCAGTTCCTTCATCCTTGTTGTTTGAGCTCCAAAAATAAGTATATTTTCCCTTGCTCATAAAAGTTTCGCCATCGTTATTGCGACGCCCAGCGGCAAGCGCATTAAAACCAAAGCGATTTGTTGGAGATGCAACATCGTTATCCCAACTTTCAAGGGACTTCAAACTTGTTCCAGATTCTTCATTTCCGTTGTATTCATTTATATACGAAAGAAGTAGTTTCCAGTTTTGATTTGTCGGGAGTTCCCAGCCAACAGGGCATGCTTCAATAGCCGCGTTCCAGGAATACAGACGCCCCAACTTTTCACATTCCTTGTTATCATTTTCGTAGCACCAAGTATTTCCTTTGAGAGCTTCGGTGATATTGGTATCGGCATAACGTAAATTTTCAGCCATCCAATAATAGCCCGCAATATAAGCAACATTATACTCTTTGCCATCACGGGAATCAACAAGCTTACCATTTTTTATTTCGCTAACATTATATTCTGTAGATAACACTTTATCTTCACTGGAGCAACCCATAAAGCCGCTTACAGATAAAAGAGTTCCTAGAAGAAAAAATTTTTTAGAATTAAAAATCATAGCTAATCCTTTGTAAATAACGATGAATAAATTTATATTATTTTTTTTCTTGCGGGACAAGACGGTCTACAATTCTGAACAAATCGTTGTAAATTTCGAGGAAGTCTTCGATCCAAATTGGATCGTGTTCGCCAACAATATGGAATGTTTCTTCGAGCGTATGCAGCGAATTGTAAAGGCCGACCATAGAACTTGTCGGTTGCACATAACCGCCACTGTAGACAGACGTAGCAACAACGCGAGCGCGGTAACTGCGGCGGAGGCGCGCAATCAAGGCACTGCGGAGAGCCAAAAGTTCGTCATGCGCCACGAGGAATTCTCCTTTCTGGATCCATTCTTCGACAATGTTCAAGCGACGATTGATTGAATCGCGTTCGGTTGCTGGCACAAGCATTTTCTTTGTCGAAAGCGTCGAACGGATTCGCCCAACGATTGTGTTGAGCAAATCGGCATTCCAGAAAATCATCGGCGGGCGTGCATCCCCAGTATTGGTCACAAGGGCGGGTTCATGCGCCTTGATCCAGCGTTCCAGTTTTTCGGCAACAAGCTTCGCTTCGGGATAGCGGTCCACAGCCACATATTCCTGACCACGTGTGCAAAGTGTATCCGCATAAACCATCCGCCAATGCGAAAGTTTGCCAGTCTTGCGAATGGCATCAATACGCTCCTTGATTTCGGACAGCTTTTCGGAAATCGCTTCTTCCATTAGCGAGTCACCTCAACTTTAGCGGTTTCTTTTTCGATGTTGTTCGACTGGAGCGGAGTGACACCGATTTCCACGCGACGGTTCAAGCGGCGGTGTTCTTCGCTATCGTTCGGGTACTTCGGGCGGTGTTCGCCAAAGCCAGCGGCAAAGAGTCTATCGGGCGGAAAACCCATTTTGATAAGCATCTTGACCACGTTCACGGCTCGTTCCGTTGACAGATTCCAGTTGGTATAAGTCTTGGATTTCACCGGCGTATCGTCCGTAAATCCGCTCACCATGATGACATCCGTAGAATCAAGAGCATCCAAAAGGCCCTTGCTAATCCCGCGAATCACGCCTTCGCCTTCCTTGGTGAGGTTGGCTCCGTTAATCGGGAAAAGGAAACTGGCCTGGATCTGGATTTTACCGTCTTCGAGCGCGATAAGGCCTGCTTCGATGGAAGTCTGCAAACTCTTGGACAAAAGCGCATTGCGTTCAGCCGCAATTTTGCGCATTTCTTCTTGGCACGAGAGAACTTCTTCTTCGGTACGCGTCAAGTCTTCCGCTTTTTGTTCCTTGAGGGTCGCCATCGCCACAAACGCAAGGATAAAGAGCGAAACGAGGGCCACGCCCAAGTCCGTGTACGCCATCCATGGATTGCTATTTTCGTCTCTATTGCGACGCATGATTAACCTTCAGCTTTAGGTTGAGCGGGAATTGCAGAACGCTGTGTCTGTTCGAGCACTTCGAGCAAGATTTCCTGAGTCTTGACCGCATTTTCCATGAGCACTTCGCTTGCGCGTTCGTGGAAGGCTTCGAGAGACTGGTTGAGGTGTTCGACAAAGTTGTCTTCTTCTTCGTGTTCAGCGGTATCGCCGGAGAGTTTTTCGAGAATCGTTTCGAGGCCGCTACGCAACATTTCGAGGTTGGCGCTGAGTTCGGACTGGTTCACGCGCATAAGTTCTGCGGTTTCCACGATGTTTCCGCCAAGAGCATCCGTAGCTTCTTTTTCCTTGACAACGCGATTGTCGATGCTTTCGGTAAGCGCCTTTTGAGCATCCAAGAGTACAGCAGATGTCTCGGAAAGCTTCTGGAATGCACCGAGAATATCGGAGGAAAGTGCACCGAGCTTTTCGGAAACGGACTGAGAAAGTTCCGCAGATCCGGCCTGAGCCTTTTCGGCAACTTGCAAGGCAACGTTCTTGAGCGTTTCCAAGCCTTCGCGCTGGGAATCCACGTTTGCAGTGGTTTCAGATTCGAGACGTTGCATAAAGTTTGTCCACTGTTCGCTGGACTGCTTAACTTGTTCTGCAACGGAATCACCAATGCTCTTAGAAGCTTCATCCATTGCATCTTTAGTAAGGTATGCCACGTCCATGGTGCCTTTCGCCACATCTTTAAGTCCATCCTTAACATCAGCGGCAACGCCATCAAGGCCTGCTTTAACTTCAGAGGCGACCTTCGAAAGTGCGGTTTCCACATTGCCAGAAACGCCTTCGAGCGAAGATTTAACGCCAGAAGAAATTCCATCGAGGCCTGCGTTCAATGCTGCAGAAATACCATTGAGCTTTTCGTCGAGCTTTGCGGGAATCGCCTCGACCGACTTGGAGAGGGCTCCAATATTTTCATTAATCGGGTTAAACGCATTCGTAACCGATGCACCCACAAGTTCACCAAACTTCTGGGAAGATTCGTTCATGTTGGCAACAGCACCCGCGAGAGAATCGTTGACCGTCTTAATCGATGAAGTCATTTCTGTAGAAACTTTCTGAACCGATTCCACCACATCTTGGTTGAGTTTCGAAGTCATGGAGGAGAGTTCCTCGCCCACCATAGAAACAACGCCTGCCAAACCTTCCTTGACCGAAGAGGCTATCACAGACAAATTCTTTTCAACAGAATCAAAGAGACGTTCAAGTTCATTCTTATCTTTTTCGATAGCGCCCTTTTCGCTTACGGAGTCTTGCATGTCGAGCGTAAAGGCATCGAGGTGAGCCATGAATTCATCGCGCTTGGAGCTGAGCACCGTGCGGCTCGCGCCCAAAATCAAGGCCGCGAACAAACCGCAAAGGCTTGTACCGAAAATGCCCTTCATGTTCTGGAAAAGCACCTGGATGGTATCGAGCGTTCCCTGCGTGGTAGAATTGTCGATAGCGCCGCCGGCCGTTGCCACGGACTGCATAAGACCGAAGAACGTACCCATAAGGCCAAGGAGAATCACCGTAGAACCCACGCTGCGGTTCAAGGGAATCGAAGAACCGGCCGAAAGCACTTCAAAAGCAATCGGCGAATCAAGGCGAATGTCCTTTTTCAAAAGTCGCTTAGCCATTTCAATGCGCTTGCCCACGACACCCTCATCCAATTCAGGATAAACGTGTTCGTTTTCGCAGGCGTCAATGATATCGTTCTCGGCCATAATCTGCTTCATCTTGCGGATTGCAGAAAGCTGTTCGACCAAATAAACGGCCATTATGGCGATCATGATTATCCAACCGAATGCAGGTGCGCCAAAGTAAAGAGCACCAGCGATAAGGGTTGCAAAACCCACCACCGTTAAAACAAGAATCGTATTGAATGCATTTTTCATTTTTTACCTACACATTCTGCGCCTGATAAGGAGCGACTGTTTCAAACAAGTTTAACTGACCGCGAGAGAACCCGCGAAGGAAAAGGGACCATTTACTCTGGTACCATTCGATAATTTGCGTTGTAAGGCCTTGCGCGTAATCACAAAAGTCATCCGTAAACGCCAAGAAGCAATTTTCGTATGCGTAATGCGGATTCCAGAAACGCCCGACATTCCTTGCACAAGACATCGCGGACGAGTAATAGCGCACCGGACCTTTCGAAGAGAACGCTGCCGCAAAACGTTTTTTCGCAAGCGAATTGAGCGAAGTACGGAGCGAGACGACCATTGCGTTTTCTTTTTCGCGCAAGGAAGCTTCCAAGCACGGCAAAAGTTTAGACACCGGATCTACCGCACTTTCAGAAAGCCAATACTTGCAGAGTTTTTCTTGCAACTGCATCACGCGGCCGTGCATACGCACAAACAACGGCTCAGCATCACTCACCAACAAATGAATCGTCGCTGAATAAAAGTTGTTGATGTCCTGCTTATTGTTCTTGACGGTAAGCGCCCAGCCCTTCTCTTCGTCATGGACCAAAAAATCACCACCTTCAAGCAACAGGCGAAGCACCTCGTCGGTCGAGAATCGCTGGATCCACTTGGCGCGGAATTCGCTGTAAAGTTTTTCGCAATCCTTGAAAATTTGCGGAAATCCGGATTCGCAAAGTTTCCATGCGGATTCGCTGAACGAAATCAATTCGGAACTACCAACATTGGCGCTCGGATTGTTTAGCATGGCATCGAGATGTTCAAAGAGCGCGATGGACCAGGTGACCATCATGGATTGAGAAAGTGTCGCAACAATAGCCGAGCGATTCGGACGAACGGCCAAGCGAACGCTTGCCCCTGTCATCTTACGTATGGCTCTACGAAAAGCTTCTTCCACGACTACCCCTTAAAAACGCGACTCGATATTGTGCCACACATTGCGGCGGACTCGCTTTTTGGAAAGCTTGAGGTCGGCAGCCTCGCTGCGGATATCGGATTCTTGGTTGTTGCGGATCAAGTCCGTATCGCCATCGAGCTTGCCACCCGATTCGAGATAAAGTCCATAGACGTTTTCGGAAACGCTAGTGCCATTCGAAACAATGTGGCCAGCCCTCACGGAAATCGCATAGCGGTTGTGCGCAAAAGTGCAATGCGACAAAGTGACATCCGGACTTTCATCGACCCAAAGACCGTAGTAGTTATTGAAGAAGCTCACATTTTCAAGCGTACCGCTGGAACGGAAAATCGTATTGCGGAACGCATTTTCCACAGTCAGGTTCTTGATTTCAAAAGGACGAGCGCTCGACATAATGTGGAAACCATTCCAGTTTGCCACAGAATCCGCACCGCTAAAAACAACAGGCTTGTCGTTCGTGCCAGCAATTTTAATGGCCCCTTGGATCATGAGTTTGGCAAACTCGCCCATGAGAACAGTCACACCCGGTTCAATGATCAAAGAATCTTTTTCGCCGACAACCACACCCTGTTCGAGCACATAAGGGCTATCCTTTTCTTTCAAAAGGACCTTGCCGTTTTCGGCAACTGGGAACGGCATACCTGAAGCAAACAAAGCACTAGCGGCAAGAACAGTCAAAATAGAGGAACGCATAAAGCTACGGATCATTGCTGGCTCCTCAATGTGATTTTCTGATTGACATTCAAGCTCGGGAGCGTGTCGCCCGCAACGAGGTCGCGCACATCAAGAACGGCGACAATATTCATTTCAGCTGAAGAAATCGTTCCGTGAGTCACATCAAAGAGAACCATTCCGTCGCCAACAACATAGTCGCTGCTTTTCAGCTGCAAATTCGAAGTTGTATCCGGCAATTCCAAATACTTCATGCCCATGTGAATTTTAGCCATGCGAACGCCGTCTTGCAAAAACACATCCTGTAACGTGAACGTCTTATAAACTGTTGTGGTGCTGTTGCCCTTGCCAAAAATCGGCATTTGGCGTTCCCAGGTTTCACCAAGCTTTACCGGCTTTTCGGGGAGCAGCGGCTGCGCCTTGAGGAAAAGCGGAATCAAGTTGAGTTCGTCTTCAGAAGGCATGTCCAAGGCATTTTCGATGGTCGGATCGGTAATGATGCCATCGTGATGAAGCTTGAACTGGAAATTCTGAATGGAAAGATATTTTTCGATATTGCGGAACTCATCGACGGAGCGCTTGTCGCTTGTGTAATCGACGGAATCGATTTTCATTTCGAAGCGACCAGAGCCATTGTCGTACGACATGAGGAGACTCATGGTACTGCGGACGCTCACATGCGTGCGCATAGATTCAGGAACATTCACAGAATCGCCCGGCAAGCTCACGTTCAACGTAGATTCAAGAACATACGACTGCGGGGCTACAGTCTGCGTGTTAAAAGCAAGATGAATTTCGTTCCGTTCGCAGGAGCAAAGAGTCAATAAAGCAATTGAAAGCGCCGAAAAAGCGCCAAACTTGATAAAATTCATGCAGTGAATATAGTAATAGTAGGCAGAACTTAGTCCGCTCCGCTCTTAGAACTTAGTTATTTTCTTTTAGATAGAAAGGAGTGTTCTAAGCTCTAGACACCCTTATTGCCGGAATCGCCTTTTTCGAGGCGCATTTGCTGGAAGAATCCTTTAAGGAGGCCAAGGCATTCGTCGGCGAGAACGCCACCCGTGACTTCTACAACGCGCTTGAGGGCATTGCCGGTAATGACATCTATTGTCGTACCGCAGCCGCCAAAGCGAGAATCCGGGGAGCCATAAACCACACGGGAAACGCGGCTGTTGAGGATGGCACCAGCGCACATGGGGCACGGCTCCAGAGTCACGTACAAAGTACAACCATCCAAGCGCCAGTTGTCGAGCGTGCTTGCGGCAGTGCCAATGGCAATAATTTCGGCATGGGCGGTTGCATCCTTGAGCTGTTCAACCTGGTTGTAGCCCTTCCCTATCACGACTCCGTCTTTCACAATAACGCAACCGATGGGGATTTCCTTCATGTCAAAAGCAATCTGCGCCTGACGAAGCGCCATGCGCATGAATTTTACGTCGTCGGGATTCGGGGTTTGTGGCGCGAGGTCGTTCGCTTCGCTCACTTTGAGGTCTGAGGATTCTTCTTTGATTTTTACGTTATTCATACTACAACCTATTCCTTTTTATTGCCGCTTTTACGACGATAAAGCATATACTCAACATAACCTCGAGGAAACATAAAGACAAGCCAAAGCCCCAATGATATAAAGATTCTTCCCAAAACACCACAAGAATTTCTAAAAATATAAAAAACACAACCAAAAATTATCGGCAATGCAACCAAACGAATTTTCCATATTTTCGGTTCATTGTACGGATGTTCATTGCATCCCATCAAAATTGGAATTACCAGCCCCGCCACAAAAAAGCAACCAAAAAAAATTTCATCAAAATGTAATGTTATAAAATCAGTCATTTTTGCATCACTACCAATTAGACTTATTTGAACTGCTGATTTCTTCAAGATTTTTCAATTTTTGTTCGTATTCGGCTTCCTGTTTCGAGGTATCTTTTCCTTCGCGTTTTTCACGCCCTACTTTCATAGCCATATCAAAAAGTTCATCCGCATAAAATTGAGATTCTTCCGATGATATCAAACTACCGGTTTCTTCGAAATTTTTCACCTTTTGTTCGTATTCGGCTTGCAATTCAGAAGTATTCTTCCCTTCCCGCTTTTCCTTGCCAATTTTCAAAGCCATATCGAAAAGGTCACCCGCATTATCACTAGCGTCACCTGGCGAAACTTCCCAAGGCGGAGCTTGTTTTCCAAAAGACCTCCCCAGAAAAACAATTGGAAGCTCTATAAGCCAAACCAATAGCGTAATTCCAAGCCAGTTAAAGATATTAGGCAAATTTATATAACAGTACGCTTTTTCACCGATAAAGAACTCAAAAAAAAGTATAACTCCAAAAACAGGGAAAGAGCCTAACCAAACAATCCACTTAAGATTGTCCCGTTCAACAAATTTCTTTGTTTTAAGCAGAAAGGGAAGAAGAATATAAATCAAGTATATCCAAAAAAGCGACCACATAGTCATCACTTAATTCCGCGGCCGTACGCGCAATACGAATCTTCCTGCATGTAGTCGCCTTCGTGGTAGTAGGCGGCACGGGCACGGCAGCCGCCACAACGGTCGTTGAACTTGCACTTGCCACAAGCGCCCTTGTAAGCCTTTGTACGCAACTGCTTGAAAATTTCGGCGTTCGCCCAGATTTCGTCAAACGGCGTATCGTGAACATCGCCCGCTTCTTCCATCATGTACGCGCACGGACGCACCTTGCCAATCGGGCTTACGATGCAATAGTCGAGGCCCGCGAGGCAGCCACGGCTGTAACGCGTCTTGATATCGAGCTGGTCTGCAATGCGGAGAAACTGCGGGGCGCAAGTGGGCTTCACCGGGATTCCAAGCGTGCGGCTCTTTTCCATAATCTTGCGGAGGAGGCCTTCGTATTCGGCAACGCGAAGCGCATGGTCTTCGATTTCCTTACCGCGACCGACCGGAATGAGGAAGAAAATCTGGTGGTTCACGGCCCCGATTTCCTTGACCCAGTCCATGATATCAAAAATTTCGTTCTGATTCCAGTCCATGATGGTCGTGTGGATCTGGAACGGGAGGCCAGCCGCCTTGCAGTTTTCGATGCCCATCAACGTGAGTTCAAAGGCATTCGGGAGGCCTCGGAAATCGTTATGGCGTTTGGGATCGATGCTATCGACGCTAATGCCCATCGCCATGGCGCCCGCTTCCTTGAGCTTAATTGCGAGGTCATGCGTGATGAGCGTTCCGTTCGTACCAAACACCGGGCGGAGTCCACGTTCGCGGGCATGGGCCACAAGTTCCACGATGTCTGGACGGGTCATCGGTTCGCCACCGCTAAAGATCATGATTTTGAATCCGGCCTTGGCAATTTCGTCGATGAGTTTGAGCGCTTCTGCCGTTGTAAGTTCGGCTGATTTATTTTCGCCAGCATCCTGGTAGCAGTGTTTGCACGTCAAGTTACACTTATTCGTTGTCATCCAAGAGACAATCATGCCATAGACCTCAATTCAAAAATGTTTTTCGCCACTAAAAAGCATCTGTAATAAATACAGTGTATGGCGATCCCCGAACACTTCGGCTTAGCTCAGTGCATCGCGGGGATGACATTGCAAATATAGAAAATGCCCGGAAGTAAAAATCCGAGCAACGCAATAATACCCATTGCGATTAAAAACCGCGAATGCGTTTACAGCTCATTTGCGCCGTTTCTTCATTGTAGACATAGATTGTATAAGGATGTCCCGGAACAAGTTCCGCATCGCATATTTTCAAAGCACCACTGGGGCATCCTCTCCCAGGCGTAAGGGTCGTTTTACGCTGAAAAGGAATAGAACCATCTTTACATTCCGTAAAATTTTCTTCAGACGATTCGTAACAAATGTGATCAACAGGCTCTTCAACAGTATTCTGATCACAAGAATAAACGTTACTGTTACTCGAAGAATCACTGCAAGCAGAAAGAACCGCCGCAAAGATTACAGCAATGCCAAATATCTTTTTATTCATTATAGATCCTTTTAAATATTGCTCTATACAGAAAAAGCAAGATTAAATCATTTTAATGAGCAAAATTTTGATACTTACTGCAGTCTGCATTTTCAAACAAAGGGCCATACGCATACAAAGTAAAATCTATTCCATTTTGTGTGGAATTACAAACCTTCGATGCATTACCAGGGCATCCAGAACCAATAGTTGTAGTTACGCCCGATGAAGACATATCAAATCCGGTATTTTTACTGGAACACGCTGCCCTTACATAGCTATCATCCTCCGATTCAACGCACATATGCACATCAATCCCCAAAACGACACCTTGCAAGTCGCAGGAAGTCACTTCCTTTTCGTCTTCGCAACCGGTAAAAAAACAGCAGCGGCAAGCACAGCTCCAATGAATATCTTTTTCATTTCAACTCCTTTTAACAATTTAAAATTAAATATATATAATTCGGCATTGTGGAAATCAGGGAAGAAAAATGTTTATAAGCGCAATATCTTTGCTGAATAAAAAAGCCCAGCATTAAAATGCTAGGCTATTAAGCAATTTCTTTATTAAACCATTCTAGACAAAATCAAGAATGATGTAAAAACTAGAAATCGAAAGTATCGCAGGATTCACCGAATGCATAAATTCCGTAAATGTATGTTTTTCCACCATCCTTCTTTGGGCATTCAAGCTTAGCACCAGAAGGGCAGCCAGTGCCAACCGTAGCGGAGCCACCAATTGCACTGTATGTCGTGTTCTGAGTTGCACAAAACTTATTTGCAGTTTCAGAATCAGAAAATTCTAAGCAGAGATGTCCGGACGTATCCCCAGCACTACCCATGAAAATATCACAAGAAACCTTGGAACTGCCATTAGCAGAGGTTCCGTTATCGTCATCGCCACAAGCGGTAAAGGCTGCTGCGCATGCAATCATGGATGCAAGTATAATTTTTTTCATATTACTCCTTTTTTTAATGTTAGAACAAACATACAAAAATAAAAAAACAAAAAAAACTTTTTTGCAATATTCATATAAATTTACAAAGCAGCTCTATTTTTTCGCTAAAAAAATTATTTCAGCAACTTTGTAAAAAAAACGAGCATATAATCAATTTGTTTTCATCAACATAATT
Organism: Fibrobacter succinogenes; assembly: GCF_902779965.1. NCBI lineage: Bacteria > Pseudomonadati > Fibrobacterota > Fibrobacteria > Fibrobacterales > Fibrobacteraceae > Fibrobacter > Fibrobacter succinogenes. The sequence goes on from NZ_CACZDK010000007.1 coordinate 62,615, forward strand.
CCTCAAAAAACTATCTTTATTGAAAAAACAAAAATATTTATGAATAGAAGAAGAGTCGTTATTACTGGTATGGGTGCGGTGACCCCCGTTGGCAAGTCCGCCCCTGAACTTTGGGCATCCATCAAGCAAGGCAAGTGCGGCATCGGCCCAATTACGCTTTTTGATGCAACAAACTGTCCTGTGAAAATCGCAGCCGAAGTCAAGGATTTTAAGCCCGAAGAACACGGCATCGACCCAAAGGAAGCCCGCCGTATGGCACGCTTTACGCAGTTCCTTGTCGCCGCCGCAAACGAAGCGGTCAAGGACGCAAGCCTCAGCCGCGAAATGCTCGCCGAAGATACAACAGGCATTGTCGCAGGTAACGGTCTTGCCGGCATGGACGTTGTCGAAGAAACTTATTGCAAGTACCTCGAAGGTGGACGCCGCCGCGTTTCGCCGCTCGCCATGCCAGAGCTAATCGCCAACGAAGCGTGCGCAAACGTTTCCATTGCACTTGGCATCACGGGTTCTGCACACACAGTCTGCACCGCCTGTGCCTCCGGCACGGATGCCATCGGCGTTGCCCTTGACTCCGTTCGTTCTGGCCGCTTGGATATTTGCCTCGCCGGCGGTTCCGAAAGCGCCATCACGGACTATTCCATCAAGAGTTTTGCTGGCATGCATGCGCTCACCGACAAGTTCAATGACGCTCCCGAAAAAGCTTCCCGCCCCTTCGACAAGGACCGTTCCGGTTTCGTGATGGGCGAAGCTGGAGCCATTCTCGTGCTCGAAGAACTTGAACACGCCAAAGCCCGCGGCGCTAAAATCTACGCCGAAGTTGCCGGTTACGGTTCTTCTGCAGACGCCTACCACATCACGAGCCCGCGCCCGGGTGGAGAAACTTGCGCCAAGGCCATGCTCAAGGCCATGAAGGACGCAGGCATCGCCCCAACGGATGTGGACTACTACAATGCCCACGGTACCTCGACGCACCTGAACGACCTCACCGAAACGCAAATGCTTAAAATTGCTCTCGGCGAACACGCCTACAAGATCAAAGTCTCTAGCACCAAGAGCATGACCGGCCACTGCGTCGGTGCAGCAGGCGTTATCGAAGCGATGATCAGCACGCTCGCCATCCGCGATTCGTTCTACCCTGCAACAATAAATCTGGACAATCCAGATGCCGAATGCGACCTCGACTACGTGCCGCACAAGGGCGTCGAAGGAAACATCGACGTTGCAGTGTCTGCTTCGCTTGGTTTCGGCGGTCACAATGGCATTGTCGTGATCAAGAAGTTCAAGGAATAAACGCAAGTACAAGAATCAACCGGATATGTCGGATAAAAGTCGAAAGAGTATAGCGATTTTAATGGCTGTGTTGCTGGTTGTGCTAATCAGCATCATTGTCGTTGGAATCCGTAAGCAAGGTGTCTATGATTCGACTATCCCGTTGAACCACGGCTGGACGCTCATATTCCATGGCGACACGACAGAAATCGAATCGACGGAAAAATACGCTATAGCCGAGCACATTCTCCGCGGTGACTCGCTCATTTTAAAGCGAAAACTCACGGCAGAAATTCCCCAAACTCCGGTCCTCCGCTTTAAGACCTATCAAACTTTTGTAGAAGCATATCGCGACGGGAAAAAAATTTACTCCAACAGCGAAAGCAATTACAGAAATCACGGCCTTGTCGGAAGCGGGATTCATTTTGTTTATCTAGGCATATCGTTAGTCAAAGACAGATCGTTAGAGCTAAAGTTCTATTTCTCGGAAAACGATGCGTGGAATATTCTCCCGTCCTTCGAAATCCTTCCTGCAAAATACGCCTACAACGACTTTTACGCACGACATTCTATAGCATTGGTCGTTGGGCTATTCCTATTGCTTTTCGGCATATTGGCTCTGTTCCTAAGCGCAGGCATGTTGTTCTACAAAATGAGATTTTTCCAACTCATGATGATTGGATTTTTGTCGATTTGCCTTGGCATTTGGACGCTGTGCTTTACGAAACTTTTCCAGCTGTTCTCCTATGATTTCACATTCAATACCAATCTTGAGTATGCCGCCCTTTACATATCTCCATTGCCACTTTATTTGCTATTGCTCCACATGCGTTACAAGCAAATTAGCAAAACGCTATGGTCGGGCTTAATCATTGTTGCAGGCCTTGATTTACTGATATTTGCCGTAACAACCATCCTGAACTTCACAGATGTCGTACATTACCCGCAATCCTTGTGGGTGTTCCACGCCTATGTCATTTTATGCATCGTTTACCTGTTTGTGACAATAATTTCGAATAAGCATAAATTCGACGCTCCGACTAGAATCTTAACAGCAGGCGTATTCACATTCGGCACATTCGCCATACTCGAACTCGTCCGATTCCATGTGATGACATTCTTCCATTTGGAGCATACAATACTCGGCATCACGTGGCTCCCAGCAGGAACACTTTTATTCGTCCTTCTGCTTGTCATGAGTTACATTGTTTACACGTACCGCTTGATGTCGGTAAAAACCGAGAAAGACTTGTTGAAGGAAATTGCTTACAGAGATTCGCTGACAGGAATTTACAACCGCGCCAAAAGCCAGCGTATTTTTAAAATACTCGACTCGACTTCCGCAGATTTTGCCATCGTGAGCATCGACATGAACGGCCTTAAGCTTATCAACGACCGCTATGGGCACAACGAAGGCGACCGGCAGCTCAAGGCTTTTGCAACCGCATTCCACGACGCCTTTACCGAAGTTGGAACAACCATCCGCTTGGGCGGCGATGAATTTTTAGCCGTCGTGCGTCAAGAGCACATTGCCGATGTGAATATTGCTTTAGCAAAGATGGCCGAACTTCAAAAAGATCTTAGCGCAAATTTACTTATGCCACTAGAAGCAGCCTACGGTGTTGCCTACAGACATGAATTTTCAAAAGATAAAAAAGGCCATTCAAAAGATATCGCTCAAGTCGATTCCGTAAAAGTGTATCAATTAGCAGACGAACGCATGTACGCCATGAAATCTGTGATGAAATCTACACTCGTACGACTTTGAAAAAAATTTACTTGACATCCGTTTGAAGGAATAGGTATATTGACATGCCGCCCGTTGAGCAAAATCAATTAGGGCGAACTTTTGGTGTATGAAAAAAGTCAAGATATTCCTGCCCTGTATTTTACTAGCGCTCGTGGCGATTGCCGCAATATTTTACGTCCATGAACGCCCAATGAAGGAATACCAAATTGACGGCATGCAAGTTTTCGAAATAGCGGCAACCGACAAAAACAAACCCGTAATCCTTTACATTCACGGCGGCGGTTATACGCTTGGCATTGCACAGACACACTGGGACATGCTTGCCGAACTTTCCAAAGCAACAGGCTGCGGCATCGTGATGCCCAACTACCCTCTATTGCCAAACCACACCGCTATTGAAGCACACACGCTCGTATTGAAACTCTACAGAGAACTGACAAAGCGCATCCCAGCAAGCAGAATCATCATTATGGGCGACAGTGCCGGCGGTGGATTCTCACTTGCGCTTTCGGAAGAAATTACAGAACAGTCTCTCCCCTTGCCCATGCATATCATCTTGATTTCGCCCTGGGTCGATATCACTGGCGGCGACAAATCCATCGAAGAATACGACAACTGGCTCCATATCGACGAACTTCATCAGTTTGGTTTATCTTGGGCAAACGGCATGGATGCACACGATCCGATGGTATCGCCTCTTTACGGCAACATGCAAGGGCTCCCGCCCACCGACATTTTCGTAGGCACGTGGGAAGTATTCTACCCCGACATCGTCAAATGCACCGAGAAGCTTAAAGAAGCAGGCGTCAACGTCACGCTCCACATCGGTGAAGAATTGGGGCACGTCTATCCGCTCTATCCAGACACAGACGGCAAGCAAGCCCGCAGAGCCATCGCAGAAATCGTCAACCGCAGCGCAGAAAGAACGCAGCAATTGGTTTTGAACGAACTTCTGAAAACGACCACAAAACGTTTTTAATCAAAAGAATCTGTTCCTTGTTATAATCATATTTCCAAAAGCATCACAGAAACTTTTGGAATAACTATATTTTGCCCCATAAACAAAAGAAGGAACAAATAAATGGAAAAGCAACCTACAACGGACAAGCAACCAGTAATAGCACAGCAATTAAAGCAGCCCAAAAATTACACGAAACTGATAATCATTGCCGTAATCGCCATCGTAATGATAATTCTTTTCAAGTGCAACATCGGTTACAACAGTGCGACGCAGTTGCTCGTCAAGCAGTCTCCGTTCGGTACGCTATCGTGCATCGACCACGCCGGTTTCTACTTCAAGGGTTTTGCAAGCATCTACTCCTACGACAGAACTAAAGACTTCTATTTCAATTCCTCTACCGAAAAGGTTAAAGGCGAAGGCTGGGAAGGCGGCGACGATGACGAAGACGACATTTCCGTAACGCTTTCTCGAAACGCAAACGCAGAAATTAGCGGCTACCTCAAATACCAGCTCCCGACGGACTGCGATGACCTCGTAAAGATTCATCGCGAACAACGTTCCGACAAGAAACTCAAGCATGACCTTGTTAGAAACTCCGTGCTTTCGGCCGTTAGAAAAACCGCACCGCTCTTCACCGCTGAAGAAGCCAAGGTGACAAAGATTGCTGAATTCAGAAGAATCGCCGAAGACCAGCTCACGGAAGGCGAATACCTCACCACGATCGAAGTGCTTACCGAAAAGGCAGGTGAAGACGAATTCGATTCCGAAGGAAAGATCATCAAGAAAGCCGAAACTCAAGAATACAAAGTAACGAAACTGAAACTGGACTCGAACGGTAACCGCATTCTCACCAAGCCCTCCGCACTTCGCCTTTACGGCATCAGGGTGGTGCAATTCGAAATCCAGAATGTCCGCCTCGACCAGAAGGCTCAACAGCAGCTCGACATCGTGAAGGACCGCGAAATGAAGCGCGTCTCTAACGCTACCGCAGCAGAAACCGCAAAGCAGGCTGCCATCACCGCCGAAGCCGAAGGTAAGGCTCGCATCGCTCAGGCCAAGGCCGATCAGGAAGTGGAAAAAATCAAGGCCGTGACGCAAGCCGAAAAGGAACGCGACGTGGCCGTTCTCCAAGCGCAAAAAGAACAAGAAGTCGCTCGCCTCGAAGCATTGAGAGCACTCGAAGTCGCAAAGAAAATCAAGGCCGAAAAAGAAGCTGAAGCAGCCGCCAACAGGGCTCTCGTCAGCGCCGGTTTGACTCCGCAAGAACGCGCCGAATGGGACTACAAGACGAAAGTCGGTGTTGCAGAAGCACTCGCCAAGTCCGCACACCCGCTCGTCCCGGAAATCATGATGACGGGCGACTCCAAGGGTGGCGCAAGCACCGCCATGGATGCCGTAGGCTTGAATATGCTTATGGGCCTTACCGAAAAGCTTTCGAAATAAACGGCTCTACGAAGCCTTCATCCTCGAAGCCTGTCATTCATTTACGCATGACTTGTTCGCCTCGGATATAGAAACATGCAAGCATGTTTCCGCATCACTCGGCTCTGCCGTCATTCTCGACCGAAGGGAGGGAATCCATAATTTTTCGTGCTCACAATTACGACAGGACTCTGTAAATCATCCCGCCTGATGAGGCGGGATTTTTTTCTTGGCGTTGAAACCTTTTTAAAGAAATTTATATCTTTCCATCAAGCATATCCCCGCCATTGATGGCAATTGAGCCTGAATGGAGTACCGCAAAGGAGTGTCGTATGTTTGAGAAGTTTATCAAGTCCTGCGTGAAATTTTCCATCTGCAGTGCAGCGTTGTTTTTCGTTTACCATCTATTCATCACGCAAAAGCTTGAAGAAGAAGTCCCTACAAACGTCAAGGAACAAGAGTAGCTTATGGAACAGAATAAAGATATCGCCGACATCCAGGCCGCCGAAGCAACTTCTCAAAAGAAGAAGAAGTTCATCCTTTGCTATCACAGTTTTAGCGTAAAAAATTTCAAGAAGGCTTCGGTCCAGATTCGTAAGCTTGCCGAAGCTGTGGGCTCCCCTATCAGTATTGCGGTGATTCCAGCAATGGGTGCAGCCCCGGAATCCGAAGCCGAGCAATTCCGTGAAGAACTCGAAAAGTTCGTGAAAGAAGGCTACGAGATTATGCTCCATGGCGCTCGTCATCGAGCCGATCTTTCGTTAAAGCGTAGCATTTCGGGCAAACTGGCCCTTTTGGTTTCGAACAACGAAGCGGAATTCGCTGGTATCGATGAACGTTTTACGCAGGCACTCCTCAAGCGCAGTCTCGCCTTGTGGAAGGCTCATGGCATGGGCAAACCATCCGGCTTTATCCCGCCTATCTGGTTCGGGAACAAGTACCTCAAGGAACAGGCTCTTGCAATTTTCGACTACTACGAAGATTTCCACGGCATTTACCAAAAGGTAAAGGGAAACATCAAGAAAACTAACTCAAGTACGCTCAGTTTCTCGATTTTGCCCACTCCGCTCCTCAAAATTGCGCAGACTTACGCTTGCCTCAAGATGCTCTTACCAGGTGGAGTCCACCGCCTTGTTTTCCACGACAAGGACTTTAGGACGATTGGTGAAAAACGCATTTTGAACATGGTTCGCTACATTTCGACCATGCGTGAAAAAATCATGTACAAGGACCTGTAATCACTTAAAGCGCAATTATGATTTTAAATAAGTTTTTATCTAAGATCGATTACAAGTCTTACGAAGACTTGTACAAGAATTTTAAGATAACTATTCCGAACAATTTCAACTTCGCTTACGATGTTGTCGATGAATACGCCAAGACCGAACCCAAGCGCGAAGCTCTTGTGTGGTGCGATGACAATGACGAAAGCCATATTTTTACGTTCAAGGATTTATCGCTCGCCTCCCAGCGCACTGCGAATTTTCTTGTAGAACAGGGAATCAAGAAAGGCGACCGCGTGATGCTTATTTTGCGCCGCCGCTATGAATTCTGGTTCTTTTTGCTCGCACTGCACCGCATTGGCGCTATTGCAATTCCAGCCACAAACATGCTTGCCGCCGAAGACTTGGAATACCGCTTTAACGCGGCCAAGGTCAAGATGGTGGTGACGTATGACGATCCGGCTTTGCAGAAAGAAGTCGATAAGGCTAAAGCTAAATGCGATTCTGTCGAAAAGCTCGTGACCGTAGGCCAAACGGCGCGTCAGAACTGGATCAGCTTTTACGATGACTACGAAATTTATCCGGCAATATTTGAACGCCCGACCGGGGACGCTGCGACGCACAATGATGATATCATGATTGTGTATTTCACGAGCGGCACGAGTTCGAACCCGAAGATGGTGGCGCACACTTATACGTACCCGCTCGGCCATATCGTGACCGCCAAGTATTGGCAGCATGTGGTTGACGGAGGCCGCCACCTGACCGTTGCAGAAACGGGTTGGGCGAAAGCACTCTGGGGTAAGATTTACGGGCAGTGGCTTGCCGGCAGCGCCGTGTTCACTTACGACATGACCACATTCATTCCGGGAAAGTTACTCGAAAAGATGGCAGAATACAAAGTAACGACGTTCTGCGCGCCGCCGACAGTGTATCGCTACATTTTGCAACATGGGATTGGCAAATACGATCTTTCGAGCCTCAAGTACTGCACAACCGCAGGCGAAGCACTGAACTTGGACATTTACAACAAGTTCTACGAGCAGACGGGCATCCGCATGCAAGAAGGCTACGGACAAACCGAACTCACACTTACCACGGGTAACTTTGGCTTTAGCGAACCGCACCCTGGTTCTATGGGCAAGCCGTCTCCAGGCTACCGCATGGAAATCGTGAACGCCGAAGGCAAGCCTTGCGCCGTTGACGAAGTTGGCGAGCTGATTATCAAGATTGATCAGGGCAAGCCTTTTGGCATGTTCGGAGGTTACTACAACGACCCGGAACGCACCGAAAAAGTGTTCGAGGGCGGCGTGTACCACACTGGTGATACGGCAACTCGCGACAAGGATGGATTCTTCTGGTTCGTAGGCCGCACCGATGACCTGATCAAGAGTTCCGGCTACCGCATTAGCCCCTTCGAAGTGGAAGAAGTGTTGCACAAGCACCCCGCCGTTTTGGAAGTGGCCGTGACAGGCGTCGAGGACAAGTCTCGTGGTCAGGCGGTCAAGGCAACAGTCGTTCTGCAGAAGGGCTACGAAGCGTCAAAAGAACTCGCCAAAGAAATTCAACTATTCGCAAAGAACATTGCCGCAAGCTACAAGAGCCCGCGCATTATCGACTTTGTAACGGAACTGCCGAAAACGATCAGCGGAAAAATCCGCCGTGCGACAATTCGCGACAAAGATGCCGCCGATGCATCGACAAGCTCAGCAACCGATAACGCAAACACGGGGAAAAATGAAAAAACCGCTGTAGAAAATGCAATGAGCGAAAAGTCTGAGTAAAAAACAAGATTCAAAAAAACGCACCCCTTGAGGATGCGTTTTTTTTTGAAAACTTCAAAATAGAATCAACTATTTATTAAGCGTATTGCAAAATTTATTAGCCATATCGACCAGGTCATCTATAGTATAATTTCCCGGCATTTCAGTCGGTTTCATACCTTCATAACCATAGCCTCCATAGGTTATTTTATAGCCATCATCTGTAAGCGTGAAAGTGCTTGTAGAGGTAACGCCAGCAACAGTTGTAGTTGCGGTTGCAGAATTATCCGTAGAGGTAACCTTGCAGGACGTATCTGTAGATGCAGATACACCATCTTCATCACCGCAAGCGGTAAAAACAGCTGCCGTAGCAAGAGCTGCAATAAGAGCCAATTTTTTCATTTTTATCTCCTTCTTATATTATAAAATTGGATTAGAATATATAAAATGTAATATTTTTATCACCATAAAATAACGTAAAATTTATTTTACAGTGACAAAAATCAAATAAAAAAACACCAAAAGGCGAGCAAAAAAAAAGTCCGACTTCCTAAGAAGTCGGACTTTTACAGATTTACTTGTTGTCGGCGCAGTATTTATTGGCCATGTCGAGCAGTTGCTCCTTCCCCACTTTTACATCAAATTCCTTTGGTTCAAGAGAACTTAGGGCTCCGCCATAAGTCATTGAATAACCGTTTTCGGTCTGAGTGAATGTTACGGAACCACCTTTCGTTGTGGCTGTAGCCGAGTTCTCGGTGCTAGAAACCGTACAATCGCTAGCATCAGTAACAACCGATGAGGCTTTAGAAGCAGCAGCGCAAGCAGAGAGAATGACCGCACTTCCAACAGCAGCAAGAATCATAATTTTTTTCATTTTTATTCTCCATCTTGTTGATTATGATACCAATAATATATAACATAATTCAATCAAGGTAAATAATAAAAATTTAACATTACAAAAAAGAGCCCAAGAAGGGCTCTCTTCTTTTCGCAAAAAAAACTCCGTTTATTTACAGCGTTTTGAACACCTTGCGGGCAGCTTCAATCGTACGGTCGATATCCGCTTCGCTGTGGGCGGCACTCACGAAAATCGCCTCGAACTGGCTTGGCGCCAAGTAAATGCCTTCGTCGAGCATCCCGAGGAAATAGCGACGGAAGAGTTCCAAATCGGATTTTTGCACATCGGCAAAACATGTAACCGGACCTTCGGTAAAGAAGATGCAGCCCATGGAACCCACCTGATTTGTCGCAAGTGGAATCCCTGCTTCAATTGCGGCATCCTTGAGCCCAGCAATCAAGCGTTTCGTCATCGCTTCGGCATGCACGTAATGCTGAGGATGCGTCGAAAGTTCGCGCATCGTTGCAAGACCTGCCGCCATCGCGACCGGATTCCCCGAAAGCGTTCCCGCCTGGTAAATCCCGCCGAGCGGAGCAATTTGCTGCATCACATCCAAACGACCGCCATAAGCGCCCACCGGCATACCGCCGCCGATAATCTTGCCAAATGTCGTGAGGTCCGGCTTAATGCCATACAAGCCTTGTGCACAATGAATCCCAACGCGGAAACCGGTCATGACTTCATCAACGATGAGCAAAGCGCCATGCTTTTTCGTCTCTTCCGAAAGCGTCTGCAAGAACTCGGGCTTCGCCGGCACCACGCCCATGTTGCCCGCTACAGGTTCTACAATCACGCCTGCGATTTCATCACCAATCTTATCAAAGAGTTCCTTCACGCCAGCAACATCGTTGTACTGGAGCGTAAGCGTATACTTTGCCAAGTCCGCCGGAACGCCTTTGCTGCTCGGCTTGCCCGTCGTGAGCATTCCCGAGCCAGCCTTGATGAGCAAGCTATCGCTATGGCCGTGATAGCAGCCTTCGAACTTCACAATCTTATCGCGACCGGTAAAGCCGCGAGCCGCACGAATCGCACTCATCGTCGCTTCGGTGCCGCTGTTCACCATGCGAATCATCTCGACACTCGGAACAAGCGACATCACAAGCTTTGCAAGTTCCGATTCCAAGCCGCACGGAGCACCAAAACTTAATCCGTTTTTCGCCGTCTCCGCAACCGCATTAATCACAGCATCGTGCGCATGCCCCAAAAGCATCGGACCCCAGCTGCCCACGTAATCGATGTAATCGTTTCCATCCACATCGTAGATGTGACTGCCCTTCGCACGAGCAATAAACGGAGGCGTAGCCCCCACGTTACCATATGCACGTACAGGGCTATTCACGCCACCCGGCATAAGTGTCTTTGCTTCTGCAAAAAGTTTTTCGCTTAATTGATGATTCATATAAACTACCTTAAAATCTCTAGTAACTAGCCCATAGGGCGAAGTAACTATCAACGAGTAACTCTTTTATTCCTTTACGACATGCACCACGCGCTGCGGGAACGGGATGGAAATTCCAACTTCGTCAAAGCGTTCCTTGACAGACTTCATATACTTGCAACGCATATCCCAATATTTAGCAGTCTTGACCCAAACTCTCATGTTGACGCAAACTGCGCTATCATCCAGCGACGAAACAAAGAAAGAAGGAGCCGGATCTTTCAATACCTCCGCATCGCTTTCGACAAGCTGTTTCATTTCGGCCATAGCCTTTTCCGCTGAATCCGCATAATCGATGCCAAACGTCAAATCCAAACGGCGCTTCGGATTGCGGCTATAATTGATAATGGGAGAACCCCAAAGCATGCTGTTCGGAGCAAACACATAAAGGCCATCCAGCGAAATGAGAATCGTATTGAAAAGCCCCACGCCCACAATTTTTCCCTTCAAGGAACCGCATTCGATGTAGTCCGATGCACGGAACGGCTTGAGGAACAGCAATAAAATTCCCGACGCGATATTCCCCAACGTGTCCTTCAACGCAAGGCCTATCGCAAGAGAAGCGGCACCAATCACAGTCACAATTCCCGCCGTATTCACGCCAAGAATGTGCAGAATCATGAGCAAGCCGACAATATAAATCGCATACGAGAACAGCGAATAAAGTAACGGTTTTACAGAAGCATCCGCCCCTTTCTTAATCGCAAAACTCAGAATGAATCGGATAATCGCCAATATAAGAACGATAGCGATAAGAACAATTGCTATTTCAATAGCATGCTGCAACAACACATTCTTTATCCCAATGTTCTTTAAAAACAAGTCAAATTCTTTCATAACTAATCATGCCCGCAGGCATCTCCCTTACAGAATTTTATTTTCCAAAACTTCCTTCGCGTGGTACGTGATGATAATGTCTGCACCGGCACGCTTGAACGCAATCAAGTTCTCGCGAATAATCGCATTTTCGTCAATCCAGCCCATCTTTGCCGCAGCCTTGACCATCGAATATTCACCACTTACGTTGTACACAGCGACAGGCACATTGCTGATTTCAGCCGTCTGGCGAAGCACATCAAGGAATGCGAGGCCCGGCTTTACCATCACGATATCGGCACCTTCTTCCAAATCGAGTTCCACTTCGTGAAGCGCTTCGCGACCATTGCGCACATCCATCTGGTAAGTCTTGCGGTTGCCAAAATGCGGAGCAGAATCCGCCGCATCGCGGAACGGACCGTAAAAAGCACTCGCGAACTTTGCACTGTAACCCATAATCGGCGTATTCGTAAAACCAGCCGCATCAAGCGCTTCGCGGAGAGCCGTGATATGACCATCCATCATGTCACTCGGAGCCACCATATCGGCACCAGCAGCCACCTGCGAAACAGCAGTCTTTGCCAAAAGTTCAAGCGTTGGATCATTATCCACATCGCCATCCTTAATGAGGCCACAATGTCCATGACTCATGTATTCGCAAAGACACACATCCGTAATCACGTACAAACTCGGAAATTTCGCCTTGATGGCACGCACCGCACGCTGCACAATACCATTCTTATCGTAAGCAGATGTCGCCATTTCGTCCTTGTGATTCGGAATTCCAAACAGCAAAATGGACTTGATGCCAAGCTCCACGCAGCTTTCAAGTTCCTTCAGGATTTCGTCAATCGAAAAGCGGAACTGGTCGGGCATGGACGGGATTTCTTCTTTCACACCCTCCCCTTCTACCACAAACATCGGGTAAACGAGAGCATCAGGGTTCACAGCAGTCTCTGCAATCATATTGCGGATAACTTCATTTTTACGTAAGCGACGAGGACGAATAATCATAATTTTAGTAGTCGGTAGGAAGTTAGAAGTAGTCAGTTTGAAATGTCATTCCCGCCACCGTGCGGGAATCTCCTTTTATAAAACAGGATTCAAGCTCAATTATAGTAAATAATGGGGGAAAAGTCCCCCTGATTTCTGTTTCGACAAACAATGCAGAAGTAAGGTTGGTGAGCTTGTCGAACCATCCATCACCCCCTTCCCTAGGAGCTCCGCCCCTAAGACCCGGTAAAGCGAATGCTAGGGCTATGTGCGGAAGTATATCTGCAAAAAATCCAAGAAAATGAATAAAATGTTAAAATTTAACATTAAGACAAGATGTCATTGTAAATGAGGAAAAATTATGACCATCTATTACGGATATCTATTACAAAAAAACTTTGCGACAGTGCAACAATTGTGATTATGAGCCATTATTTAGAAGTCAACATCCATCTAACAGGTCTAGTAGTACTAGTTTTATATTTTTTTATTACATAAATTAAACTGAATAATATATTTTTCTATAATTTATATAGTACAACAACCAGACATATTTTATTAATATATGAAATCGCTATCCGATCTTGCTTACAAAGCAGCTCATTGTTATGTAAACATTCATGAGAAATTTTGGTTTAAATATATTCTTAGTTTTTTTCTTTTTGGAATCCCTTTTTTTCTTTTAGATTTATGCACAAATGCCGGCCTTAGAGATTTTTTAAAAGAAAAATCCACGAGTGAAGTAAAAGATTTTTTCGATAGTAATTTCTGGTGGTTTTATCTGGCAACTGCCGCTATTTCATTTTTAGGAACGAGACTTTACTCATTAGCAAATTATCTTGACAAGAAATCAATCTTTTCTGACGTAAACATAGCGTCCCTTAATATCGTTTGGGAACAACTGGTTGACAACAAAAGAAATCGTTTTGATCAATTGCTTACATCAAAAAAATACACAAAACAAATGTCCAAAGAGGATATATTTAACGAAATAACACGTCCTGATCAACAATTTTTAGCAATTGCACAACTTTTACATGACTACTTTCACAACTCATTCAAACACGCATATAAAGTAAGAATTCTTCAGATTGAAAACAAAAAAGCTTATCAATGGTTGGCAGCAACGCCTCCAGGTCCTGTAACGGATTGTGCAAAACTAAACGAGCCAAAATCAACTATATCGCATTGCATAAAAAAGAAAAAAATGATAATTATCGAGGATATTGCAGATGAAATACAAAAAAACGATTCTCATTATTTAATAACTCACGATATAAAAGAAGAAAAAGGTTCTTTGATATGCATTCCATGCTACTGTGAAAAAAAACGTGATTTTGCAACAATTGTTATTATATGGTGTGATGAAAAATACTTTTTTAAAGAACGAGAAAGAGGAAGAATTGAAACAATCACAAAACAAATTGAAGCAAGAATCAAACTAGAACAAAATCTCTACATTTTAACGGAATAACATATGAAAAAAAAAGATATTGACGGTGCAGCTTTTAGCATAAAAACAAAAACTCCAGTTGCAGATGCAATAACAACAAATTATCTAAACCAAATAAACAGTTCTTTCAAAAGAAGACTAGAAAAAAGAACCTCTTTTTACGAAAATATCTATTTAGAAAAGAACAAATCATTTTGATTTAAAAACATTTCTTTCAATTTATTTTCATTTTCCGAATTCGCGTTCGATTTGCGCCAAATCTTCGGCCCATTCGCTTTGGATTTTTTGTTTGAGCTTCTTGGCAAGCGAAGGGGCGCGGCCCTGCGTGGAAACCGTCACAGCAATGTTTTCACCAAAATCCATGCGGGCAGGCACAATGAAATCGCCATCGAGGTAATCGCAAGCATTATTCACGAGAATGCGGCGAGCGCGTGCATCGTTAGAAACTTGGGCATTGACGGCTGGTTGGTCGGTGCAAATAAAAACCATGAAGACGCCACGGAGGTCGAGCGGCTCGTACGGACGCTGTTTTAGAGTGATGGAGAAAGACTGCTCCGCAGATGCTGAATGCGAGAAACAACTGGATTCTTCACTTCGTTCAGAATGACGATAAAGCGCATTAAATTCGGGGTCGAATTGCGGCGCAACTACAGTAATGCGAGCGCCAGTCGGAATAAGCGTTTTCACCTTGCGCAGAGCAATGCGGCCACCGCCCACCACAAGCACGTTACGCCCTTCAAGATTCAACTCGATGGAGAAGAGATTTGATGTTTTAGACGAAAGACGAGAGACGAGAGACGAGAGATGGTTTTCTTCAACAAGGGCATTATTCTCTTTCGTCTTTCGTCTGCAGCTCGCTTCAGCGAGCGTTCTTTCGTCTAACTGCGCATTGCGAATACCGCACACAACCATACTCGAAAATTCTTTCCAATCGCCAAGGCAAGGCAAAAGCGTAATCGGGATTTGCGGGAATTCCGCCTGCAATTTTGCAACAACACGCGGCACGTCATTCTTTGTATGCTGACCATTCAACAGCAAATACGGCAAGAGAGTCACCGATTCCACATCTTCACGCAAAATGGTCCGCAAGTCATTTTCCAAATCCAAAAGGCTTGTGCTCGCCACACGTGTTCCCGGCAAATCATGGTGCAAGCGGTCGAGAATTTCTTCGAATCCTTTGTACGCACCAGGCAAAATGCAATGATGAGCGATGATGAGAATGGCTTTCATATTTTTAGTAGGAAGTAGACAGTAGGAAGTAGACAGTTAGAAGTGTTAGTGGTTAGGATTCTTTTGTGTAATATTCCACGATTTTTTTCACGAGAGAATCCATCGTTGTTTCGTCAGAGGTAACCGTTTCAAAACCGTACTTGCAAGCTGCGGATTCAGTCATGCGACCGATGCAAAAAGCTTTTTGAGAACTTAGTTGGCAGAACTTAGAACTTAGTATTTTTGAGAAATTCTCGACGGCGCTGGAGCTTGCAAAAACCACAGCATCGGCAGATTCCACGGCTTCGCGTTTCCAATCAGGGAGTTCAGCCACCGGGAGCGTTTCGTAGACAGTCCAACGAGTTGCTTTCGGCAAGAGTTTGAGCAAAGTATCATCAGCGAGATTGCCTTGCAAAAGGAGGATACGGGATTCATCCAAATTCATGGACTCCGTTCCCTTCGACAAGCTCAGGGAACTTGTTAAACCACACTCGTCTCTCGTCTGTAGCGAGTTTACGAGCGTTCTTTCGTCTAAAATGCTTCGAAGAAGCATTCCCAGTCCTTCGCCGGTATGGTCTTCGGGAACGTAATCACAGCGAATACCATATTCGAGCAACTTCTTTTCGGTGATTTTTCCGACACTTGCAATTTTCTTGCCGGCTAAAACGCGCACATCATAGCCAGCAGCGAACAACTGCTTGAAGAAACTTTCCACGCCGTTCGTGCTCGTGAAGGCAAGGATGTCGAAGTTTGCGAGGGAGCCAAAGTCGGCAAAGCAATGCTGATCTGGATCCTTCGACTCCGTTTCACTACGCTCAGGATGACACATAACCAGAGGTTTTTCCAAAGAACGAGTTTCGATCATCGGGGTTTCGATAACTTCGGCGCCGAGAGCCGTAAGGCGTGCGCTAATTTCGCTAGATTGCTTTGCAGCACGCGTTACAACCAAGCGTTTGCCCGAAAGCGGCAAGTTCTTTTTCCAAGCAAGAGTCTTGCCAAGTTCAACAACGCCGCCCATAATCGTAATCGCGGGAGCGGTTACATGTTCGCGGACAATCGTCTCCCCCGCAGTTTCAAGCGTTGCCATCACTGTACGCTGGAACGGAGTCGTTCCTTTTTCGATAAACGCAAGCGGAGTCTTCGGGTCTTTACCGCATTCTATCAAGCGTCGAGCAATAAAATCCATATTGCCAATACCCATCAAAAAGACGAGCGTTCCAGGACAATGAGCAAGCGTCTCGAAATCAAGTCCAACAGGTTCACCAGAAGAAGGCATGGAGATTTCCGCCTTCGCGGGAATGGCAGAATCACTTCCTACTTCCGACTGTCTACTGTCTACTTCTTTCTCATGCCCCGTGATGATATGGAAACTTGTTGCAATTCCGCGATGGCTCACTGGGATTCCCGCATAGGCCGGCACAGCGATTGCCGAGGTCACGCCAGGCACGATTTCAAATTCGACGCCAGCAGCCACGAGTTCCAAAGCTTCTTCGCCTCCACGACCGAACACAAACGGGTCGCCGCCCTTGAGGCGTGCGATGGTTGCACCAGGCATTTCAATGGCGAACTTCACCAAAAGCTTGTTAATTTCGGATTGCTTTACCTTGTGGTGCGTTGGCATTTTGCCCACATCAACCATCTTAGCTTTTGTATTGCACATTCCAAGAATTGCTGGTGAAACAAGACGGTCGTAAACGACGACATCCGCCTTTTCCAAAATCGCATGAGCGCGCAAAGTCAAGAGTCCAGGATCACCAGGACCTGCGCCAATCAGATAAACCTTTCCGAAATTATTTGCTTTTTCCATCAAAATCAAATTTAGAAAATCTTTGGCTCACCGCCAAAAATTCATTTTTTAAAGACAATAGTACATCATGCGGGTGGGGCCCCAGCTCGGAGTGGTTCTCTTTTTTACGGATAATTTCATAAATTTTTTTTCCACTCATTAAATTTTGCCTATATTTTTGGCATGAATAGTTCTAGAGCAAAGCTTCGCGACGAAGTCTATACGCAGATGATGTGTGCCCAGGCACGTCTTTCCAAAGATCAAAACACGCAAATGGGAGCAGTGCTTGTCAGCGCTGACGGTCGAGTTATCAGTACCGGTTACAACGGAGCCCCCGCCGGATTCGACGACGAGACGGTACCCTATACGCGAGAAAAACAACTCCTGGCCTACGACCTTTTGGACGCAGATACAGGCGACCTCATCAGCCATCACGAATTCGAAGCGAATAAATATCCGTTCATGGTCCATGCCGAAATCAACGCGCTCCATTACGCCCGCGGCAAGGTGCCTCCCGGTTCCAAGCTCTATGTGATTGGATTCCCATGCGAACGCTGTTCTCTCGACATCAGCCTTTCAGGCGTTGCCGAAGTGTTCGTGACCAAGGATGATTACGACCCCAAGTCCACGCTGAACAACAGCCGCGACACGGCCTACTACATGTTCGCCCAAGCAGGAATCATCGTGACACTTTGCGGCAAACGCATTCGTCCCGTCGTTTCCAAGCCAAAAAAAATAATTTAATAGCCTTTTTGCTGTTCTTTTTCCGAAGCAATTATTATTTTGTAGATCATGAAGATCAAGCAAAAAGTAAAAATATTTATCAGTATTCTAAGCACCCTATTCTTTTTAGGGTGTGAAGGTTATTATACAAAGATCCATACACTGGACATGACCGTAGCCGAAGCTCCAGAAGTTCACGGTGCAAATACAAACCAAGATTCACATTCTGCTTCATGGCGCATTACAGGCAAAATAAATTCCGTTCAAGAAAAAGAAATCAAAGAAACTACAAAAAGAAACAACGAGCATTCCGAAAACACCTATATTACTTATAAAACAGGCGGTATAGATTTCAGCGGCAAAGCAGATTTTCTCTACAAGGTTGATGGTTTCTTTTTTGGATCCGGTTTGGGATACAGAGATGGAATATACCATCACTTCACTTTTGGAGCAAACCTGCAACACGTTGAATTCGGCCTATTTTTTGGTCTATACCACCAATATATTGAAATGGATTACAACGCTACAAAATGTGACTACGAATACGACTTGTTCATCCAAAAAACTGAAGAATGCGAAGCATACAAAGATAATCAACAAGACTATTTCACAAGTCCATTCATTGGTGCATTTGCAAGTATATATATAGATAAATTCTTTATTAGTTATAGTGCAAGTTTATATTCACCCCGCGTTAAAATTGAAGAGCATAGCCTAGACCTAGCAGCCATCACAACACAGTATATCACAGCGGGAATTAGAATCAACAGATGGATTGAATTAAGCGCAGGTGCATCAATAACTTATATAAACACACCACAGTGGTACTATGGATTTACGGGCGGAATAAGCATCTACGCCATGTAACCGTCAATAAAAGAATTTACATCCCCAATTTAGTCATAAACTATTTACAACTGTTCTTGAATTTTTTGGGCTAGCGCAATGCCCAATTTTTTTGATTGCAGCACAAAATCCACAGTATTCAAATCAAGGTTTCCGACTACTTCTGCACGGAGCAACTTTTCAGATTTTTCGTCCCAGTAAATGCCACGAATTTTTAAAGTCGGAGCAGTTTCAGAATCGAGATGGAATCCGTCCTCATTGCAAACAATTTCTGCAAAACTTGCCACCGGGAATTGACAGCCCGCATTGAGCGCCTTCAAGTAAGACATTTCCGCGGAAGCAATGCAATAAGTCGCGACATCGTTCGCACGAGCGAGAATTTGTGCGAGGTCGCTTCGACCAGGCTCTGCGACCTTTTCCGATAAAGTTTCAATCGCTAAAATTCCCTGACCGCTGGCGGGGAGCACCTGGTCCGTGCTAAAGTATTCCGTCACTTGGTCTGCAAGGCCCATGCGTTTGAGGCCGGCCGCCGCTAGCACAACTCCATCAAGTTCCGCAAGTTTACCAATGCGTGTCTGGATGTTTCCGCGAATCGGCACATATTCCAAATCCGGGCGGAGCGCTTTCAATTGGACGATACGACGAATGCTACCTGTTCCGACGCGAGCACCAGCCGGCAAATCCATAAAGCGAACGCCTGCAGCACCACCGCGCGCAAGGAATGCATCACGCGGGTCTTCACGCTTCAAGACTGCGGCAAGCTTGAACTGCGGCAGCACTTCGGCCGGCATGTCCTTAAGACTGTGAATAGCAATGTCAGCGCGATTTTCGAGGAGCGCAATTTCAAGTTCCTTGATGAACACGCCCTTGCCGCCAAAACTCGAAAGCGACTTGTCCAAACGGCGATCACCTTCAGTTGTCATGGAGACAAGCTCGTAAGGCACGCCGATAACCTCGGCAGCCATCGTTGTCTGAGCCAAGGCCAAAGCACTTTTGCGAGTTGCTACACGAAGTTTCATCGCTCCCCCTAATTACATTTACGAAGACATTTCAAATACGTCAACACGTCTTCGACTGAATTCGAATCTTTTATCTTGTACAAATAATCATTAGCCATTTTTTTGGCAAAGCGTTCATACATCATCTGGATGCGCTTTTTGTCCGCATCAGACACATCTGGGAGCGAGCGCAACAACTTTTCAGATTCTTCATTCGCAGTCGCCACCATTTTTTCGGCAAAGACATGGATATCCTTTGCAATATCGTCCATGCGATACCACTGCATAAAATCTTCGATACCTTGTTGCAAAATCTTTTGCGCAGCTTCAAGCTCAATCATTCGCAAACGACGGTTTTCAGACACAATTTGTTTCAAATCATCAACGCAAACATATTGCACACCGGGCAAATCGCCAATTGAAGATTCCGCATTGCGCGGATTCGCGAGGTCAACGACAAGGCGTTTTGAAGCGGCAGTCTTTTGGGCTACTTCGGTAGATTCCGCGACCTGAATCGCCTTTTCAAATTTTTCCTTCGTGATAATCGGTTCCTGGCTTGCGCTGCAAAGGATTAGCACATCGCTCTTGCCCACAACACTATAGCGGTCTTCGAATCGAACAGGCGTCAAAACATCACCGAACTTTTCCGCATTGGTAAATGTTCTGCTGCTCGCAAAAATCTTCGTCGTATTCTCTTGTACGTACTTTAGCATGAGCGAACCCATTTCGCCAAGCCCCACAATATAAACAGTGCGATTTTCCAAATCGTCAAAAGTCTTTTGCACCTGCTTCATCGCCAAAAACGGGATGTTGCAGCTGAGCTTGCTCAAGTTCGTTTCGGTCTTGATGCGCTTTGTCGTGTGGATGGCGCTCTGGAAAAGTTTATTCAAACTGTTGCCCGTCGCCTTGAGCTGGTGCGCTGTTTCGTAAGCACGGTCGATTTGGTGCAAAATCTGATCTTCACCCATTGCCACGGAATCAAGCCCCGCACACACGTTCATCACATGATGCACAACATCCTCGCCAGCCTTCGTGTAGAAGAACTTTGCAAAATCATCATAGCTCTGGTGCGCAAGTCCGCAAACATAACGAACCAATTCGGCAGTATCCAAATCGCGATCGCTTGCGACATAAACTTCAGTGCGGTTACAAGTAGCAAGAATCAAAAGCTCGTCAAACGGAGAATGACTCAATGCCTCCGTCTTAACGTCCATCGGAATATAAAACTTTTCGCGAATTGCGATTTCTGCCACCTTGTGGCTCATTCCTGCCATATAAATCTTGCGCATGATCCAAAGATAGAAAAAATAAACTCCACCACACGCAATATAGGGGATTTCACTATGACACAAGTACTTTCTTAATTGAAAAATACTTTTTCTTTCAAAAAAATATTATATATAAATTTATAGAAACTGAATTACTTGGCTAGGATATTCAAGAGCATGATAAAAAGAATTTTCTCCAGCGCTATTATTTCGTTAGTTTTCGCATCGCAAGCCAACGCTTGGGATATGGGTACATATGTCGAAAACGCTCAAGCCGGAGAAGGCATCAAAACGGATTCAACGTGGAAAAAAAGCGAAACACAGACTGCAAAAAAAGATTTGAGCATGCAAACGGGCTTTCAAGAAGACAAAGTCAAGCATCATAGCATTTCATTTACATACGGAATACTCACACTTAGCGACTTTGCCGCAATGCACATTTCTGCATTCACAGAACTTTTCTCTTTAGGTCATGAAAAACTTCCCGTATCCATGTATGGAGCTTATTCAATAAATTATGGTTATAAGTTCAATGAAGTCGTAGAAACAGGCTTAATTTTCAATTACGCGCATCCTTTTAAAAAAGGCTCCTTTTACACAATCATGCCTAAAATCAAATTAAATTGCAACTATGAAGGTTATGTCAACCCGTTCGTAGAACTAAATGCAGGAATCATTTTTTCTGATTTTTTACCAGATATTTTTCCGGCATTTCACATCACATTTATAGGAATCGAAATTGGTCGAACATTCCCGATTACTCTTGGCTTACTCGGTTTTGGACAACAAGGCGTTGCATACGCCGGTTTAGGATACAGATTCTAGAAACTCAAGCAAAAAACTTGAAGCTCGTCTTCTTGAGTTCGCGAACGGAATTCAGCACGACAAATTCAACAGAAGATTGTTGTAGCGCGCTCAAGGCATTCACGCAATCGGCAATGATTTGATCCAAAAGTTCCGCAGAATTGGCGTGCATCATCGCATATACGTTGTACGGAAATCCTTCAAAAGACGGACGCTCATAGCAATGAGAAATATGCGGATTCGAAGCAAGAAGCGAGCCCGCTTGCGCAATCAAATCACAAGACTTTACAGGATCCTTCGTAGCTTCGCCACTCAGGATGACGTTACTACCCCTTCCTACTTCCGACTTCCTACTGTCTACTATTCTAAAGCAAACCATTGCGTTAAAAGCAAAACCAGCATCTTGATGCCGCAGAATAGCTCCAAAACGACGCATACGTTTGGCGTCAATATCTTCGCGGAGTTCTTCGCACGAAACGCCCCAATCCTTGAACGGAGTGAGCGAATGCGGAATATCTTCACAAGCCGTGCGAATACGGATTTTGTCAGATTCGGAGAGATCGACCGCAGTCTTCCTGAATTCACTGGATTCTTCCAACCAAGCGTCAACACGAGAAATAATGGTTCCCCTACGCTTCGCTTCGAGGATGACAAGGTTGTCAGAATGACGTTCCGTCCCTCTCTCGTCGCTATTCCTGCCTACTGCCAACTGTCTACTGTCTACTGGCACGCTAGCGCCTTTCATCACCGTATTGATTTTAAACTTTCGCGTTGCCGACATCACATGCACATCGTGCAAATCCGTCTTCGCGCAAACGCGGTCCACAACAGCCTGGATTGCGGATTCATTTTCGGCAATGACCGTAAACCAAACATTGTATTCGTGACTGCGGATGTAATTATGCGTAATCGAGGGTTCGCTCATCACGACGGTGGCAAAATTTTCCATCGCCGTCTGCGCATGCGGTTCTGCAGAAAAATCAAGCGATGACGTCAGAACCTTCCCCGCGCAAAGTCTCGAAATAAAGCCCAGCTTTTTGGAATCGTAAACGCCACCAATACGGCGAATCACGCCAGAGGCGCGCATTTTCTCAACGGCATCGAAAACCGTGGTTTCATCTGAGCCGATTTTTTCCGCAAGGACAGCGTACGGACGTTCCGCCAACGGGAACGCATCCTGAATCACATCGAGAATCTGCTGTTCAAAAGAGTTCATGGATCCTATCGGTCGTGCACTCCCTCCAGGATGACAACCTTCCTACTTCCTACGGTCTACTTCCTACTAAATTCCCACTTCTTCATCCGTCAAATAGCAAGCCGGATCTTCGGCCCAGAAGTCGCCAGTCACCGCTTCGGCACGCGTGCGGAAATTGCCGTTGCACAAATTCAGGAACTTGCAATTCGGGCAACGTCCCTTGAGTATCGGCTTACGGTTCTTGAGACCCGCCATAATCGAGTTCGATTCGTCCGTCCAAATGTCGCCAAAGTTGCGTTCGCGAACATTTCCGAGCGTGATATATTGCGTAAACTGGTCCGGATGCACGTTACCGACGCTATCGATATTGCCAAAAGCCATACCGCTGCGGTTTCCGCCATTGCGTTGGATCAAATCCAGAACAATCTTCGCGCGTTCCGGATCTTCACGTTTCATACGCTGGTACAGATAAACGGCATCTGCATGGTTGTCGACTGTCAAAATTTCTTTGTTCACGCCGCGCTTCTTAAAATCCAAAGTGCGATCGATAATCAAGTCCATCGTCTTGCGGCTTTCTTCGTGATTCAAGTCGTTCTCGACCATCGCACTTCCGCGACCGCTATAGACAAGGTGATAGAAACAAACTCTATCAATGTTTTCCGCTTCGAGCAAATCAAAAATCGCATTCAGGTCCTGCACGTTGTAACGCGTAATCGTAAAACGCAGCCCAACCTTCTGGCCCGTCGCCACACAATTGCGGATACCACGCAAAGCCAACTGGTACGCACCCGGCTTACCGCGGAACTTGTCGTGAGTTTCTTCGCAACCATCCAAGCTGATGCCCACATAGCCCACGCCCATCGCCTTGAGCTTCTGGGCCACATCCGGTGTAATGCAAGTGCCGTTCGTCGAAATCGTCGGACGGATGCCCTTGCTTGCCGCGTAGTTCGCGAGTTCAAAAAAATCCGGGCGCAAAAGCGGTTCGCCACCGCTGAACAACAGCACCGGCACTTTAAATTCCGCCAGCTGATCAATAAGCTTGATTCCCTCTTCGTGCGAAAGTTCGTTCTGGTACTTGATAGCCTCGGAACGAGCATAGCAATGCACGCACTTCAAATTGCAAGTCTTGGTGCAATTCCACACCACCACCGGACCACGGCCCGGACCCACACCGTTCTTAGATTCGTGAGCACGCGGTTCGTAACGAAGAGAATCCCCAAAGTTCGGGGAATCCATCAAAAGCTTAGTAATACTGATCATGATGCGCCAAATGTAGAAATTTTATTCTGCGCTCTGTTGCAAAATCTTAATCTGCTCGTCCGCCCATTCTTCAAAAGTGTCGTCTGCGATATGCGCTTTCACGGACTTCATCAAGTGGATGTAGAAATGCAAATTGTGAATCGCCGCAAGCGTCCAGCCAAGCGGTTCCTTTTCCTTGAAAAGATGGCGGAGGTAAGCGCGGCTATAGTTACGGCAGCAATAGCAATCGCAATTCGGGTCAAGCGGCAAATCGTGCTGGTGCGCAAATTTAGCACCTTTGTAGCGGAGCACACCACGGCTTGTATAAACTAATCCATCCTGTGCGTTTTTCGCAGGCAGAATACAATCGCACATATCCACGCCACGTTTCACAAGCTCTAGCAAATTCCACGGCGTTCCCACACCCATCACGTAACGGGCGCGGTCCTCGGGCAATAAGTTTGTACAAAAGTCAGCGATTTCGTACATTGTCTCGACAGGCTCGCCCACCGAAAGCCCGCCCATTGCATAACCATCCGGTGCAATTTTCTTGAGCGCTTCGATGGACTTCTGTCGCAGTTCCTTATGCATGCCGCCTTGCACAATTCCAAAGAAAAACTGCGGATAGCCATGAATCGGTGGATTCGCCTCCAACCATTCCTTCGCCTCGCGCGTCCACTTGAGCGTGAGCGCAAGCGACTTTTCCGCCTCCTCGACCGTACTCGGGTAAGGCGTGCATTCATCGAACGCCATGATGATATCCGCACCAATTTCGCGCTGCGCATTCATCACGCTTGCGGGTGTGAACAAATGACGAGAGCCATCCAGCAAACTCTTGAACTGGACGCCTTCTTCGGTAATCTTTCGGAACTGCTTTAAGCTCCACACCTGGAATCCACCGCTATCCGTGAGCATCGGCTTGTTCCAACTCATGAACTTCTGCACGCCACCAGCTTCGGCAATAAGCTTTGTGCCCGGTCGCAAGTACAGATGGTACGTATTCGCAAGAATAATTTCTGCATCAAGTTCGCGGATGTCGCGGCTCGTAAGCCCCTTGACCGTCGCCGCGGTACCTACAGGCATAAACACGGGCGTTGTCACGTCTCCGTGCGCCGTATGGATAACACCAAGGCGGGCCTTGGATTTTGCAGATTTCTTTAAAAGTTCAAAAGGGTTTTCGTTCACGAAGCCAAAAATAGAAATCTTCGTCTTTTATTTTTATGGATCCCGTCGCCCTTGCGGGCTCCAGGATGACGACACCGTTACGACTTTTCGAGTTTCGGCATTCTATTTCGCGGGGTCAAATGGCGCATTGCCTTTTTACCCGTATGCGTGGGCAAAACTTTCTGGCTTGCAGAAAGAGTATGCTCAATTTTGTTTTCGCCAAGAGGACGAAACTGTCCCGTTAAGAGATTGTGGTCGATAGCCATAGGAGCTCCTAATGTTTTTGATGGTGATGTAGCTAATATAATATAATTTTTAAAATTTTTTTTGGATGCACCTCACAGATAACGCAAAATTCTCGTATGTTTCATCAAAAGATGCGCTAGAACGCCCATTTTCGAACATCACACTGTAAGCATTGCGCCCCCGAACCTCGTCTCGGGTCCAAAAATAAGCGTAATTTTCAAAAAAGCTAAAATATTCCATGTAGTAATATCCGCCCTGAATTTCGGAGATAAAACCACGCGATTTTAGAGAATCCGCAGCGTTTTTAAGACCACCCACCGATGCAAACAAGCTATCGAAATCAGCTTTGGACGGAAGTTCCCAGTCATCTGGGCAAGCGTTCATCGCCACATTCCATTGGTATAGCCGCCCCTGTTTTTCACAGTAATCATCACTATTATTAAAACACCCAGACCATCCGCGAACAGAATCTGCAACGTTATCCAATTTTTCTTGATAATTGAGATTTTCGGCCATCCATACTCGCCCACCGATATCTACAGTTTTATACGTTTGCTGGTCACGTGAATCGACAAAGAAATTTGCTCGAAATTCCGCACCGGACGGAGTCGAATCAGAGCAGGCCAAAATGCCAACAACAAGCAAAGCGAAGCCACAAATTCCTATTTTATCTTTCATACAATTAAAATAAGTTTTTTAATAGAATTTTTTCATTCTTGCGACAACAACTAAACCTTATTTTCTACTAACAAACAACTCATAACCAATAACAATTTTCTATATTTGTGCGTCGGAACGACGATTTGATGAACAAACCGCCACGGTTAATACGAGGCACTCGATGGACTTGAAAATACTCCCTCAGCCAGACGATGTTACGTGCGGACCGACTAGCCTACACGCAGTTTACTCTTATCTTGGCTATAACATCTCCCTTAAAAAGCTCATTTCCGAAATTGAATTTCTGGAAGAAGGTGGAACGTTAGGCGTTTTCCTTGGTATTGATGCTCTCAAACGCGGTTTCAAGGCTACAATTTATTCATACAATCTAAAGATTTTCGACCCGACCTGGAGCAAGCTCAAAATGCCTGAGCTACGAGAAAAGCTTGTAGCCTTGCACAAGGCAAAACACGCTCCAAAACTTAAAAAGGCCATTGACGCCTATATTAGATTTATTGACTTGGGTGGAACCGTTGCTACGGCAGACCTTCGCGCAAGCATGTTCGAAGGTTACTTCAAGCGCGGCATTCCCGTACTTTGCGGACTCAGCGCCACTTACCTTTACCGCTCCCCCCGCGAATACACAAACGATAAGGACCAATCGGTTTTTGATGACATTCACGGCGAGCCCATGGGCCACTTTGTAGTGCTTTATGGACTTGACGAGAAAAAACAGTTCATGGTCGCAGACCCAGATTGTACCAACCCGATGGCAAACGGCCCTTATTACAAAGTAGACAAATTCCGTCTGATCCACAGCATTTTGCTGGGTGTCATGACGTACGATGGAAACATTCTTGTTGTGGAGAAAAAATGAAGAACGCTCCGGCTCTGATGATTACCTGCGAACACGCGAGCAACGCTCTGCCGGATTTCGTATTGCGCGCATTCCGCGAGAGGGATGGAATTCCTGACGAAGTCCTCGCCTCCCACCGCGGTTATGACATCGGTGCGTACAAAATATTTTCGATTCTTGTGAAGCGCCTAAAGCCGGACTTTCACAGCGCAAGCAAGTTTTCGCGTCTTGTCGTAGACATGAATCGCAGTTCGACCAGCAAGTCGTTCTATTCGGAATATACAGCGAACTTGCCAAACTCAGTTAAAGCGCGCATGCTTAGCCTTTGGGAA
Source organism: Fibrobacter succinogenes (assembly GCF_902779965.1). NCBI lineage: Bacteria > Pseudomonadati > Fibrobacterota > Fibrobacteria > Fibrobacterales > Fibrobacteraceae > Fibrobacter > Fibrobacter succinogenes. The sequence continues at coordinate 89,927 of NZ_CACZDK010000007.1, forward strand.
AAATACCGTGAGAAAATCGAAAGCTTTGTCGCGGGTAAAATTCCCGAAAAGCAACGCAAAACAGGCAAAGATGCCCCGCCAAAAGTCATTCACTTGGGCATTCACAGTTTTACTCCTGTCCTAAACGATGTCGAACGCGACGCCGACGTAGGGATTCTTTACGACCCCAGCCGCCCCGCCGAAGCAAGAATTGCAGAGAATCTCATCAAGAGCATCCGTGAACGCGCCCCGTGGCTTAAAATCCGCAAGAATTACCCGTACCTCGGCAAATCCGACGGACTCACCACCACACTCCGACAAAAATTCGGACCCGCCTACGCCGGACTCGAAATAGAGATTAACCAAAAGCTGCTGAGCAAGTAACGCCCTGGGGCCCCGCCCGCATGACGTACTTTTAGCATTCTTCATAAAAGCAAAGAACGAAACCTTAAATTCTCGTCTTTTTTCAAAAAACTTACAGTTTTTCCTAATAATCTTATTTAATTTTATGCGTGGATTTTTGCCCTTATGCGTGTGCCACACGCCATAGGTGTATATGATCAGATTTTTTCGAAAAAACCTAAAAAATGGAGATAGTCCATGGCAAAAAAGATGATTGCGGTTGATGGTAACGAAGCAACCGCTAACGTCGCCCACAAGTTGAGCGAAGTTATTGCAATTTACCCCATTACCCCGTCCAGCCCGATGGCCGAACATTCCGACAACTGGAGTGCCAAGGGCCAGAAGAATATTTGGGGTCAAGTTCCTCGCGTATTTGAAATGCAGTCCGAAGGTGGTGCCGCTGGTACCGTCCACGGCGCTTTGCAGACTGGTGCCCTGACCACTACGTTCACGGCTTCCCAGGGTCTTCTCTTGATGATCCCGAACATGTACAAGATTGCAGGCGAACTGACACCCGCAGTCTTCCACGTTACAGCTCGTGCTCTTGCTATGCAAGGCCTTTCTATTTTCGGTGACCACTCCGACGTTATGGCTTGCCGCCAGACCGGTTTTGCAATGCTCGCCTCCTCTTGCGTTCAGGAATGCCAGGACCTCGCTCTCGTGGCCCACGCTTCCACGCTCGAAAGCCGCGTCCCGTTCATGCACTTCTTTGACGGCTTCCGCACTTCTCACGAAGTGATGAAGATCGAAGCTCTCGATGAAAACGTCATCCGCGACGTTATCGACGACAAGTACGTCAAGGCTTGCCGTGCACGCGCTATGACACCGGACCGTCCGACCATGCGCGGTACCGCTCAGAACCCGGACGTTTACTTCCAGGGTCGTGAAACCGTGAACCCGTTCTACGCCAAGGTTCCGGAAATTGTCCAGAAGTACATGGACAAGGTTGCAAGCTACACTGGCCGTCAGTACCACATTGTGGACTACGTCGGTGCTGCCGATGCAGAACGCGTCATCATTTCCATGGGTTCTTCTACCTGCACCATCGGTGATACCGTCAAGTACTTGAACTCCAAGGGCGAAAAGGTCGGTCTCGTCAACATCCGCCTCTACCGTCCGTTCCCGATGGAAGCTGTCGTTGCAGCTCTCCCGAAGACAGTCAAGAAGATTGCCGTCCTCGACCGCGTGAAGGAACCGGGTTCCGCAGGCGAACCGCTCTTCCAGGACGCCCTCACTGCTGTTTCCGAAGCAGTCATGGCTGGCAAGATGGCTATGCCGAAGATGATCGGTGGCCGCTACGGTCTTTCTTCCAAGGAATTCACGCCGGCTATGGTCAAGGCCATCTTCGACGAACTCTCCAAGGCTGAACCGAAGGCTCGCTTCACCGTCGGTATCAACGACGACGTTTGCAACACATCCCTCACCATCGACCCGAACTTCAAGCTCGAAAGCGACTTCTTCCAGGCCATGTTCTTCGGTCTCGGTTCTGACGGTACCGTTGGTGCAAACAAGAACTCCATCAAGATTATCGGTAACGAAACCGACAACTACGCTCAGGGTTACTTCGTCTATGACTCCAAGAAGTCCGGCTCCATGACCACCTCTCACCTCCGCTTTGGTAAGAGCATCATCGACGCCCCGTACCTCATTGGCGAAAACGAAGCAGACTTCGTCGCTTGCCACCATACTCCGCATCTCGAATCCGTCGATATGCTCAAGTATGCCAAGGACGGCGCAACGTTCCTCGTGAACACCCCGCACTCCGCTGACACCGTTTGGGATACCTTCCCGCGTCCGGTTCAGGAAGCCATCATCAAGAAGCACCTCAAGGTGTTCGTCATCGACGCATACGCTGTCGCAGCAAAGACTGGCATGGGCCGTCGCATCAACACTGTAATGCAGACCTGCTTCTTCTCCAAGCTCGGTAACGTTCTCGATGCAGAAACTGCTATCAAGTACATCAAGAAGTACGCCGAAAAGACCTACGCCAAGAAGGGCATGGAAGTCGTCCAGAAGAACTGGGACGCTATCGATGCTTCCCTTGCCAACCTCTTCGAAGTCAAGGTTCCGGCCGCTGTCACCAGCACGAAGGAATTCCGCGCTCCGATCCACGGCAACGCTCCGAAGTTCGTGAACGAAGTCACAGCCGAAATCATCAAGGGCAACGGCGAACAGCTCCCGGTCTCCAAGATGCCTGTCGACGGTGTGTTCCCGACCGGTACCACCAAGTACGAAAAGCGCGACCTCGCCCTCAACATCCCGTCCTGGAATCCGGACGCATGCGTACAGTGTGGCAAGTGCGCTATGGTCTGCCCGCACGCAGCTATCCGTCTGAAGGTCGTCGATGAATCCGCCGTGAAGAACGCTCCGGAAGGCTTCAAGTACACTCCGGCCAAGGGCTTCAAGCTCGAAGGTTCCGACAAGCCGGTATTCGCAATCTCCGTTTCTAGCTACGACTGTACGGGTTGCGGCGTTTGTACTCAGGCTTGCATTGGCAAGGACAAGACCGACGCTACCAAGAAGGCTATCAACATGGTTCCGCAGGAACCGATCAAGGAACAGGAAGGCAAGTGCTTCGACTTCTTCGTTGACCTCCCGGAATTTGACCGCACCAAGGTTAACAAGAACCTCGTCAAGCAGGCCATGCTCCTCGAACCGTTGTTCGAATTCTCTGGCTCTTGCGCAGGCTGCGGCGAAACGGCATACGTCCGTCTCGTTTCTCAGCTCTTCGGTGACCGCATGGTCGTCGCAAACGCAACGGGTTGCTCTTCCATTTACGGTGGTAACCTCCCGACCACACCGTGGGCAAAGAACAAGGAAGGCCGCGGTCCGGCTTGGGCAAATAGCTTGTTCGAAGACAACGCTGAATTCGGTCTCGGCATGCGCCTCGCAATCACGAAGCATGCAACCCAGGCTGTAAGCCTCCTCGACGAAGTTGCAGACAAGCTCCCGGCTGATCTCGTTGAAGCTCTCAAGACTCAGAAGCAGGACGACGAAGCCGGCATCCAGGCTCAGCGCGCTAACGTCGCTAAGCTCAAGGAAGCCCTCAAGGATGCAGATTGCGAAAAGGCAATCAGCCTCCGCGACGAATTCGCAGACTACCTCGTCAAGAAGTCCGTGTGGATCATGGGCGGTGACGGTTGGGCATACGATATCGGTTACGGTGGTCTTGACCACGTCATGGCAACCGGTGAAAACGTGAACATCCTCGTTCTCGATACCGAAGTGTACTCCAACACGGGTGGACAGGCCTCCAAGTCCACGAACCGTGGCGCCGTTGCCCTCTTCGCTGCCGCTGGTAAGCGCGCTGGCAAGAAGGACCTCGGCCTTATCGCCATGAGCTACAAGAACGTTTACGTCGGCCGTATCGCCATCGGCGCAAACGATGCTCAGGCTCTCAAGGTGCTCCAGGAAGCAGAAGCTCACAATGGTCCGTCCTTGATCATTGCTTACTGCCCGTGCATCAACCACGGTTTCGACCTCAACAACCAGCTTGCACACCAGAAGATGGCTGTTGATTCCGGTTACTGGACTCTGCTCCGTTACAACCCGGCCCTCGCTGCCGAAGGAAAGGCTCCGCTTATCCTCGACTCCAAGAAGCCGACTATCCCGGTTGCAGAATACATCTACACCGAAAACCGCTTCAAGGCCCTCACTCGCACCAATCCGGAAGTCGCCAAGGCACTCGCCGACGACCTCCAGAAGGAAGTGGATGCCCGCTACGCTTACTACGAAGCCATGAGCCAGAACACGGCTGTGTAGTTTAGACGAAAGAACGGACCTTCGGTCCTATAGACGAGAGACGAAAGAAATTTCGGCTCTCGTTTTTTTTGTTGATGCGTTTTGCATTTTAGAAGCGGGCATCCACGGCCAAGCGAAGGAGGCTACTCTTAAGTAGCCTTCGCAGCGCGGAGCATTCAACGTCACAAGTTCTTATATGCGATAGTTGAATGCGGAGTCTCATACCGATGCCCGCTTCGCATACTACGAAGCCATGAGCCAGAACACGGCTGTATAAAAAGTAGACAGTAGGAAGTAGGCAGTAGACAGGACTTGTCATTGCGAGAAGCCGCCAGGCGACGAAGCAATCCAGTCCTTCACCTCCCTACGAGATACTAAAACGCCCCGTCACGATGAGTGGCGGGGTGTGTTTTTTAGAAGCGGGCATCCACTGCCAAGCGGAGGAGGCTTCTATAAAAGAAGAAACTCATCAACGCAATGAGAACGTGTTGTTTTCCAATTGCGTTGAGCAATATCGAATTTCAAAACCAATGGCTTAGACTCATCATCATTATAGATTACCAATTTTAGGCGGGTTTCATCTCCAAAGATTTTTTGATGTACAAATATCCCTACACCATGGATAGTCTTCATTGTTCGAATATTCGTTGAATCAATTATGACTTCATCCTCTTCCTTAAAAAAAGAACCTAATACCTTTTGGGGGAATACATTCCCATATTTGTTACTATCCAAATAAACATTAATTGATTCAAAGAACCTTTCCGAAATTCCTTCCAGATTCATATCGATTCTTCCGCCAGTACGGCGTATTCGCTCCAATGGATACTCGTATCAAGCGCTTCAGGGCGCACAAAAAACATCTGCCCCACTTTCTCGCGAAGGGTCATCTCGCCGATGTCAAGCGCAGATGAACTTTCGTCCGAAATTTCTACGGATGCCGAGGAAGAATCGTCACCGCACGCGGTGAAAACTAGACTGAAAAAAGTTGCAACCAAAGCCGCAAAAGAAACCTTTAAACAGCACAAGCTAGCTGTGTTAGAGGGGGTATCCATGTCAAAAAGCCTTACGTTCATAATATAAATGCAAGTAAATAAAATCAATTTTACAACAATTCAGAAAAATACGTGATTAAGAACAAATAGGCCGCCAATGCACCCATCATTTTTCATCATATCGACTTGTTTCGCTATTGATTCGATACAGCAGTATCGCGCAGAACATCGGCATCACGTACCCGATATACAATGAAACACCTGGCTTAGAAACTAAAAGATTGTAAAGCCCATGGACCGTCACGGAAAGCGACAACACACCCGCAATACCCGCAAGCGAAAAAGCCTTGTAATTTTTCAGCAGTTGCATACCCTTAGCCAACGCCACCAAAGTCACGATATGCATCACGCCCACAGCCGCGCCGCGCACCAACACATTCGCCAATTGCGGAGCACCCGATGATAAGATGAAGCAGCAATTTTCAAACGTCGCAAATCCGGCCCCAACACCAACAGCACACAACTGGGTATCGTCATCTGATGGATTGAACACGTAAACGCAAAACAACATTGACAGAAGCTTCATGCACTCTTCTATCATCGGAGAAAGGAAAATAGAGGTATCCTCGGCCGTAAAACCGGATATCAATTGAATAAACCCAGAAATATACGCCGACAAGATGCAAACCAACATGCCCGCAAGGAACGAAATCGTCGAACAGCGTGCGCTCCCCCTCGTGAAAAGCAGCGTAATTGCAAGCGGCACCGCGATGCAAATCAGAACATTTTCAGCATAAATCATTGGCAAGTTCCCTTTTCATCGACACATACATCAACGGTAACACCAGAACATTTGAAGAAAAAGCCAAATAATAATAGACGCCAGAAGTCAAAAACATCGAAAGTTCCGTCCACAAAAAGAACGTCAATGTCATAAAGTAATCCTTACTCCGAAAACTTTTAACCCCAAGCCAAGCCATCAAAGCAAACATCACCACAAAAAAAGCCACTTTAATAGACTCAAACAAAAAACCTTTCACATAAAGCAAAGGAATTTGCAAGATCAAAACAGAAACACCCATCACCGCCGCAAGCCACAGCTCCTTCCGAGCCAACACTCCCCTACTCCGCATTCCACGAATCAAGAGCCACAAAAAATAGATGTACGGAATCCCAAACAAAACATCCTGGAGCCATTCGCCAGACCACGCGATCCACAACGCAATATTCACGCCGATAAAAAGAATCGCAAAAACAATCTCCCCAAAAATCTTTTTTTTGTCCTTCAGCACCACATCCAGCCCTGCCGACAAAAGCAGAATCATAGCGCACTCCCCTATTTCATTAGCCGCAATCGGCATGCGCGTATCCGGTTTTAAAACATCATAAGCAATCCAATACATATTGCTCAAAAGAAAACTGGTCATCGCCAACATAAAAAAGAACGGAAGAAACACATTTTTTCCGTTATCCATCAACCGGACGGTTTTTGCAATAATAACAACTAAAACAATTGACTGTAAAATGGTCGTTATTATACCAAACAGAGTCAATCCACTCATTTTAGCCTTCTCCAGCTAAATGCGAATCGCCCATCCGTTCATACGCAATACGCAGAGCCTCTTTCCCCCTCGCCAAAATATTGTACGTCTGCTTTATGCTTTTCTTTATGATTCTGCTAATCTGCTCAGGCTTCATGTTCTCGAAATACAAAAGGAATAACGCATTCCTGTAATCGGCATCGATAGACTTCATCGCACGATACACTTGCGAATCCGTCTCATTTTGCAAAAGCATCCCAATCGGGTGAGAAGCAGCATCAGCTTCGACATTGTTCAAAAAATCACTCGCAGAAGAAACAAACTTGACCTTATTTTTCCTTAGATAAATCAGCGCCTGATTCTTGGCAACCGCAAAAAGCCAAGTTTTGAACGACGCACCGTTTTTTTCCTTATACTTAGCCGTGCCAGAAGCCAAAATGGCAAATGTGTCCATCATCAGCTCTTCGGCGACATCAACATTTTGAACGAAACCATACAGGAACAAAATAAGGCTGTCCCTATACTTATCAAAAATGACCTCAAGAGCATCTTGAGCATCCTGATTCAAAAAACGGACAAACAGCTGTCCATCAATATCCGGCATCTCCCATTTTCCCATCAAGATTATGTTTTCATAACAAAATCTAATTATTTAATTACAACCAACAAGATTGATTCTTAATTTTTACAAAGAAAACGCCGCATATCGTAATGTAAATAAAAATTTATAATAAAATTTTGAGTAAAAACCAGCTTTCTCGCAATTAATAATTTGAAAATTAAAAAACGTTCCTATAGATATTTACACCTCAATAGACGCTTGGGATTTTATCCCAGGCGTTTTCTTGCATTTAAGCAAATACAATATTTATTTACAATAAAAGATCGAGTAAAAAAACTAAATTATGCAATTAATTAAAAAATGAATATTTTAGGAGGAAAACATGAAATACTCAAAAGAAGACGCCTTAAAAGAAATAAAACGACGAGCCGGAATCATCCGACAAAAGCATGACCGAAAGGTAACGAACATTTTGACGACTACAGCAGGCTTTACCCTAATCGCACTTTTTGCCGTAATCGGCATTTTCTCGGGTTCAGCGATTTCCGCAACGCCATCCGCATACGGAGCGTTTATTATTTCTGCGGAATCCGGCGGATACGTACTGACCGCAGTTCTGGGATTTGTTTTGGGCATCGTGGTGACTCTTCTTGTCAAACAATTGAAGAAGAAAAAATAACTCAAGCCAACTTGCATCAACAACCTTTATCGTTTAATAAAACCGAAACTCGGTTTCAGGGTTAAAGAATTTATGCTGAGATCAATCAAAATCCAGCATTTTTTAGTGTCTATTTTTTATAAAATTGCTTTTAAAGCAAGCCAGCTATTTCGTAAACAAAAATTTCAAATAAAATAAAGAGTAAAAACAAGCATTCCTGCAATTAATAAAATGAAGAGCCAAAAGCCTGATAAACACACACAAACAATAGGAGAAATTAAATGCAAGAAGTTACAAATTGCGGCGAATGGATTGTTTATATCGTTACAGATAACTTTTCAAAAAATATAGAACTCGCTTTTGCAAAATTAAACAGCGTTGATAACGGAATCACCTATAAACCGATAGCACAGTTAGCAACACAGCTTGTCGCAGGCGACAACTATACTGTTCTTGCCGAAAAGTCTTCCGTTTGGGAGCCACACGTCAAAAAGAATGTTCTTATAACATTCTACGCAAAATTCGACGCAAAAGAACCGAACGACATTCAAATATTCACGATCGCTCCGCTTAAAGCAGGACAATCAACCGTAGCTATTCCTAACGGTCAGTTAATCAACATTTCAAGACTCATTCCAGTAGTCGACAATGTCCAAGAAGCTCTTGGAGAATGGAAGATCGATGTTAAAACTAAAGACTGGCCTACAGACGTAGACAAAGCTATTGAGCAACTGAACCACCAATATGGAGCAGCCTACAAGCCCATCGCCTATCTTGGTGAACAGCTTGTCCACGGACACAACTACGCCATTCTCGCTGAATTTACCGTTGTACGCATCTGCCCAAGCGTCAGTATAGTTCTTATAATTTTCAATGTTAACGACGGAAAAATCCAAATCGTTTCTATCGAAAATATTATCGAAAGCTACGGATTTGTAAGACCGGGCAGCATAATAATCGCCCCAACAACAAATATTCCTGATGAAGTCATGAACGAATTCAACTCCGTTATGGAACACTTTGTGGGTTCGGACGTCAAGCCTTTCGCATACCTTGGAGATCAAGTTGTATCAGGCATCGACCGTTTCCTCGCTGCCGAAGTAACGGCTGTACATCCAGGCGCAAAGCCAAGGATTGCCTTGGTCGTTATAAACGCAAAGGATAAATCAATCCAGTTTAAATATATTCTTTAGAACCTAACCATAGAACCACTCAATTAAACTACACCACAAAACGCTCAGGATTTAATTCTGGGCGTTTTTATTTTGCGTTTATTTTCATTTGCAATAAAACATCACAAAATCTTATTTAAAAAGATAAAAAAATCACATAACGTAAATAATAATTTTAAATAAATTAATGAGTAATTGTAAAAAAACAAGCAATTAATTATATGAATAACAAGAGAAAATTAAGTTATTCATTATTACAAAAAAAGTGTAATGACTATTGATTATTTTCCCTTAAGATTCAAGACAATTTCAAATAAAATAATTTTAAATTCACAATATAACAAAACAGGAGACCAATTAGAACATGGCAGATCTAGAAACAAATTCTTTAGACGATTCGCATGTCGTTCATTCAAAGCTAAACGCGAAAAGCAATATCAAATGTGCAGATGGCCCACGTCCAGCAGGCTATTGTCATGATGGAAATATCGATCTAGAAAAGACAAATTGGATGTCAAAACTCAACAACAATTTTCGAATGAGTGATTTGTCCCTTCCGGGCACGCACGACACGATGGCTTTTTATGGTGGCGATGCCGTTCAATGTCAATCAGTCAATTTATTGGAACAACTAAATTCAGGCATCCGCGTATTAGACATTCGCTGTCGCCATATTGCAGATATTTTCGCAATCCACCATGGAGTAGTTTTTCAGAACGCTTATTTTGGAGATGTTCTCGACACCGTTCAGGAATTTCTAGAAACGAATCCTTCTGAAACAATTTTCATGCGAATACAAAAAGAGCATAACGAAGAAAAAGTAACTCGTTCATTTGAGGATACATTTAAAATTGCTTATTGGGAACCTCGTTCTAATTTATTCTGGAATCCGAATAAAAGTACTAATAAAACAAATCCCAAATTGTCCGAAACAAGAGGTAAAATCGTAGTCCTTCAAAAATTCGATGCCAAAGGCACCTACGGAGTTCGTTGGCCAGACAATTTCGAAATACAGGATGAATATCACTTAAGCACCAATTGGGATTTGTATGATAAATGGACAAAAGTCAAGGATCATCTGACAAACGCAAATAATTCAGATCCATCTAATCGAAAAACATTCATCAATTTTCTTTCTGGATCGGGAGGATCATTTCCTTATTTTGTAGCCAGTGGTCAATCAAGTCCTGGAACAAACGCACCTCGACTTCTTACAGGTCGAACAACCCCAGGATGGAAAAACAGTTGGGTCGATTTTCCAAGAATCGGCTGTGTCAAAATAGTATTCACAGTATGCTCTATAGCGTTTGAAGGAACAAACATTCTTTCGGCAGAAAGAATAGGAAAAGGGAAAGAATTCAAAAAATATGTCGGAATGATAATGGCCGATTTCCCAGGAAAAGACCTTATCGAAGGCATAATAAGCCTTAATTTTTAGATATCGCTAATAAGTCAAATATTCATTTTTACTTATTACTCCAAAGTCTGTTACTCTAAAGTGAGTGTCAGACTTTTTCGTTTTTACATATTCTGACAGAAATTTTCCACCCCCCGCCCCATTTAAGTTTGTTTTTTTTAACAAAAAATCATTTTTAAGAATGTTTTTTGCAAAAAAAATGGTATTTTATAGGCGATTATTACTAATTCGAATTTACAGAGGAATTTCATGAGCTGGTCATACTCAAGAGAACACCAAAAGAATATCCTTTGCATGATCATGGCTGGCGGTCAAGGGAGCCGCTTGCAGCCCCTCACCCGCGACCGTGCAAAGCCCGCCGTCCACTTTGGTGGAACCTACCGCATTATCGACTTCGTTCTCAACAATTTCATCAACTCCGGCATTTTCAAGATCAAGGTTTTGACGCAGTTCAAGAGCGATTCGCTGAACAAGCACATTTCTGCCGCATGGAACTTGAACGCTAGCCTTGACCAATATGTGGACCTCGTTCCGGCCCAGATGCGTACGGGTGACGAATGGTACCGCGGTACCGCCGACGCCATTTTCCAGAACATCAACTTGATTACCGACGAACGCCCGGATCTCGTAGCGATTTTCGGTGGCGACCACATTTACAAGATGGACATCAACCAGATGATTGATTTCCACCTTTCCCGCGCAGCACTCCTCACGATTGCCGCCATTCCGGTTCCGGTCGAAGAAGCCCGCGAATTCGGTATTATCGAAGTGGATGCCGACAACCGCATGGTGGGTTTCGAAGAAAAGCCGAAGGAACCGAAGCAGATGCCGAGCCGTCCGGGTTGGTGCCTTGCCAGCATGGGTAACTACCTTTTCACGAGCAAGTTCCTCGTGCGTGAACTTTTGAAGGGCGCAAGCTCCGGTGCAACGGACTTCGGCAAGCACATCATTCCGCGCTTGTACAAGGAATATCCGGTTTACGTTTACGACTTCAACACGAACATTGTTCGCGGCGAACAGGCTTCTACCAAGGGTTACTGGCGCGATGTGGGTACGCTCGATGCCTTCTTCGAAGCTAACATGGACCTTTGCTCCGAGAATCCTCCGTTCGACCTGTACAACAACTACTGGCCAATCCGTACGTTCAACTGGAACCAGCCGCCTGCAAGATTCTTTGCCGGCGACAACAACGCACACCAGGGCGCAGCTGTGGATTCCATCGTTTCGGCAGGCTGCATTATCGGTGGCGGTACGGTCGTAAAGAGCATTCTTTCGCCGGGCGTGACCATCCAGAAGGATGCTTTGGTCGAAGAATCTATCCTCTTCCCGAACGTGACGATTGGTCCGGGTGCCAAGGTGCGCCGCGCTATCGTTGAAAAGGGCTTGCATATTCCGGCCGGTTTCCAGATTGGTTACGATTTGGAACGCGACAAGCAGCTCTTCCACGTGACCGAATCCGGCATCGTCGTCCTCGCCAAGGATACAATTATAAAAGCGTAATTTTTTTCAATATTTTTTAACACCAATCCTTGATTATATAATCAAGGATTTTTTTTCATTGCAAAAAAAGCGTCGGCCAAGGCATATTCTTCGCAGTAGCGTGCAAAACGAGAGTCGCGAACGACTACTTGTAGGCGTTCATGACCGAGTGACGCCGCAGACGCCGCAGGCGTCAAAAGCATCAAAGGCGAATGCTGCGGTTGCACTTGTGCAAACATAGCTGAGCCGTAATTGCTGATGCTGAAAGCATCCACTCCGAGCTGGGGAGCTCCCCCATTTTTTCTAAATTTGCTCGCATGAACGAAGAACAAAGCGCAAAATTTTCTCAGAAGTTACAAGATATTGCTAAAGCTCCCAAGTACCGCGGAGCGATTTTCCAGATTGAAGCCGATGAAAAGGGCCTTGCCCTTGTTGACGTCAAGGAAGCAAGCCTCAAAGTCTACTTGATGATTGACCCAGAATGTGACAAGATTCTGGAAACAAGATTTTTCACGTACGGTGGTCCGCTCTTTACCGCCCTTGCCGACTCGTTCTGCCGCAAGATTCAAATGGCAACAGTCGAAGACGCTTGCAAGACTACCGCCGAAAGCCTTGAAGAAGAATTGCGCGACACGCCAAACGTGCGAGCCATCCCGGAAGATGCCGTGGAAATCAAGCAGATGAACAAACTCATCGCGAAAGTTTTAGAGGTCTACCCCGAAAAGAAGGCCACCGCCATTATCGTTCGCGAGAAGATGGAGCGCATCAAGTACCGCACGCAGACTGCCGAAGGCCGTGCCGAAGCAGATACCGAATGGAATGCGCTCACCAAGGCTCAGAAAATTGAAAAAATCGAAGCATGGCTCCACCAGACCGTCCGCGGAACGCTCCAAGGAGACGGTGGCGACATCCAGATTCTCGACCTCACCGACGATAACCGTTTGCAAATCCGCTATCAAGGCGCATGTGCCGGTTGCGGTAGCGCTATGGGCGGCACGCTCTTCTACATCGAAGACGAGCTGAAGAATAACGTCTATTACAACTTGATCGTTGAACCAGAAGATCCGCTCGCCAACATTCCGCAGAATCCGGACTTGCCGGGCTTGGATGACTACAATCCGCCTGCTAGTTTGTTCTAATTGACAGTCGATCGTTATCGGTCGTTGGTCATTGGTTATTAGTTTTATGCCCACCGTGCGTGGGCATTTTTTCTATATTTCCTTCGGAAAAATCCACAAAGGAAATGATATGTCCGAAGAACTCGTTTTGAAATTCGTTGACCCGCAGCCGATGCGCTACGGTGAAAACTCCCACCAGTCTGCCGTGTTCTACCGCGACCCGACCTGCACCGAAGCAAACCTCGCTTCTGCAAAGCAGCTCTGGGGTAAGGAACTCTCCTACAATAACATTGTTGACGCTGACGCCGCCCTCGAAATGGCTCGCGAATTTAGCGATGGCAACGCTGTTGTAATCGTGAAGCACATGAACCCGTGCGGACTTGCAACGGGTGAAACGCTCCGCGAAGCTTTGGAAGCCGCTTGGGCTGGTGATCCGGTATCCGCTTTTGGTTCCGTGATTGCTGTGACCCGCAAGGTTGACCTTAAAACTGCCGAATTCCTCAAGGGCAAGTTCGTTGAAATTTTGCTCGCTCCGGCATTCGATGACGACGCTCTCGAATTCCTCAAGAACAAGTCCAAGGACATTCGCCTCCTCGAAGTCGGCGAAATCAAGAAGGCTACAGCCTGCAAGGTTTACAAGCACGTGATTGGCGGCATGCTCGTCCAGGACCGCGACATCGGTACTTGGGACAAGTTCGAATGCGTCACAAAGGCTCAGTTCCCGAAGAACAAGGAAGACCTCGCCCGCTTCACTTGGCTCGTCACCAAGCATACAAAGTCCAACGCTATCGTAATGTGCTACGAATACAAGCCGGGTTATTTCCAGGTGATGGGTCTTGGCCCGGGCCAGCCAAACCGCATCGACTCGAACCTCCGCCTCTGCCAGCCGCGCGTTCGTGACAACGTAGCTCGCCTCCCGGAAGCAAAGGAATTCTTCGACGAAAACGGCAAGCTCGTGAACGAAGCTGGCCTCAAAGCTCTCGAAAAGAAGGTCTTTGGCGAAGTTGTTATGGGTTCTGACGCCTTCTTCCCGTTCCCAGACAACGTCGAAGCCGCACACGATGCTGGCGTTCGCTACATTGTTCAGCCAGGTGGCTCCAAGAAGGACGACCTTTCCATCGAATCTGCAGACAAGTTCGGCATTGCGATGGTGTTCACCGGAATGCGCCACTTCCGTCACTAATTTACTATAAGGTAAGAATGATTCCAGTTTCTCAAAAAGAAACAAACCAAAGAGAGAAGGACCTCTACTACGCGGTCCTCTCTTTCTTGAAGTCTGTTCGCAAAGCCGGTAAGACAACCGCCAAAGAATGGAACGAGTACCGCTCCAAGTTGACGGGTATTGCGCCATCGCCCGAAATGAGCAAGGCAACCGACATGTGGACAATGGATAACTTGGATCAATTCCAGCCGGACAAGACGCAACTTCCTCCGTTGAATGACATGGAATCCGTTGCAAGAGTTTCGCCCGAGTTTTTGTCGCAGTTGTTGGAGGCTTTGTACTACGGCATGCTAAACTTGACCCAGGCGAACTTGATTTCAGACGAAATTCAAGATGCGGACCCGGAATGCGTAAGCACGGCATCCCTTGAAGAATTGTTGGTCAAGCTCTGGATCGGAAACGCGAAGAGCTACCGGAAAATTGTAGTGAACTAAGCGGCGTTGCCGCAGTGATTAGTAAACAGTGATTAGTAAACAGGATCGCAGAAATCAAGATGTTTTTTGCTATTTCTAACCACTAACCACTAATCACCAACCACTAATTACTGAAAGTTATGAGCAATAGAGTACGTGTTATTGGTGGCGGTCTTGCGGGCTGCGAAGCGGCACTTCAATTGGCAAGCCGTGGTTTTCAAGTTGATTTGTACGAAATGCGCCCCAACAGGCAGACGCCAGCACACAGGGACGGACACCTCGCCCAACTCGTCTGTTCAAACAGTTTCAAGGCTTTGGGCATTACAAGCGCTCACGGCCTTTTAAAAGCGGAACTTACGATGCTCGGAAGCTTTTTGCTGGAATGCGCGCGCGAAGCAGCAGTCCCCGCAGGCGATTCCCTGACCGTAAACCGCGACATTTTTAGCGAACTTGTCGAAAAGAAGATTGCAGAATTTCCGAACATTACGCTGCACCGCGAAGAAGTAACGAGTCTCGAAGGCGATTGCCCGACGCTTGTTGCCGCGGGACCTTTGGCAAGCGACACCCTCGCCGATGATATTTTCAAGCGCCTTGGCAGCAACCGCCTGCATTTCTTTGATGCTATTGCGCCAGTGGTCGAAACAGACAGCATCGACTTTGATCACGCCTTCTACCGCAACCGCTGGGAAAAAGGCGAAACCGCAGACTTTATCAACTGCCCGCTCGACAAGGAAACTTATACTGAATTTGTGCGCAAGCTCTGCGAAGCCGAAGCTACGGAACCTCGCCCGTTCGAGAAGAAAGAACTTTTTGAAGGTTGCCTCCCTGTCGAAGAAATGGCGCGTCGTGGCTACGAAACTCTCCGCCACGGGCCCATGCGCCCGATAGGGCTTGGGCTTGGAAACAACGGCCATTTGTGGTACGCCGTGATCCAGCTCCGTGCCGAAAACAAGCAGAAGACGTTGTTCAACATGGTCGGTTTCCAGACGCGCCTCAAGTGGGGCACGCAAAAGGAAATTTTCACCATGGTGCCCGCTCTGCGTAACGCCAAATTCGCGCGTCTCGGCTGCATGCACCGCAACACGTTCATCGAATCGCCAAAGTTTCTCGATAAAACGCTTCGCCTGCGCCCGGAACTCGATTGCGCGAAGGGCATTCCGCCGACATGGTTCGCAGGCCAAATTACAGGTTCCGAAGGCTACACCGAAGCGGTAGCTACAGGCTGGTATGCCGCCTGGAACATGGCGCAAACAATTTTGCACGGACACTCCGACCCGCTCCCGGAAGAGAGCTGCATTGGCGCACTTATGAACCGCCTTGTCGAAGAAAACGAGGACTTCCAGCCGATGAACTTCAACTTCGGCCTCCTCCCCCACCAAGACGGCCTCAAGAAAAAGAACAAAAAAGAAATCCTCGCGGCAAACGCAGAACGCGCTGTCCGCGAATGGATTGCCGCCCGTAACATGGCATAAAATATGCGTAACGAGATCAAACAAGCGATTTTGCAGCAAGAGCTGAAAGATGGAGAAATGCTCCCATCCGTACGCAAGCTGATGAAAACGTTTGGCGTCTCGTCGGGAACCATTCAGGGCGTGCTCAAGCAACTCTCTGAAGAAAGTCTCATTTACAGCATCCGAGGCAAGGGATTTTTCTGGGGCAAGGCCCCTGACGCCAACGACCTTGCGCAAAAACTTTCGAAAACGGTCCATCACGAAACAGTCATCGAGCGACTCGAAAGAGAATTTTCTACGGACTGGGAAAAGGGATTTCTCGATCCGAACAAGAATTTGCCTTTGGCCAAGGAACTTTCCGATCGCTACAACGTTTCTCAAACGATTCTCCGCAAGTTCTTGATTCATAAGGTCAATCAGGGAATTCTCGTCCGCAGAGGGCGTTTGTACGCATTCGCCTCCCCGCACAAAACGAAAACGGTCAAGAACTTTAGCGAGATTTTGTTTGTCACTCGATGCAATTCGTGGGGCGGCTTTACCGCCGAAAGCGAACGCGAGCTCGACTTTTTACGTTTAGTTTATCAGACCGCCGGCGAGCAGCATTTCAAACTCATTTTGCTCGGCATCAACGAAGAGAGCGGAAAACTCATCGACCGCAGCGGAAAAGTCTGCCGCCTGACGGATTATCCGAATGCCATCGGAGCTGTGCTCTCGACATTGCTTGTGCAAAATCCGCATGCGCTTTTGCAACTTTTTTACGGTGTGAAGTATCCCGTCTCTGTGTGGTGGGAACACCCGCTGCCAAACATCCCGCCACGCTTTTTAAGCAAAAATAATTGGGCGTTTTTCAACTCGACTTTCGGCGAAATTCCAGGCCAGCAAATGGGCAAATACCTTTTGCAAAAAGGATTCAAGAAGGTCTGCTATTTTTCGCCGTACCACAACAGTTCATGGTCCAAAGACCGCTTGACTGGACTCAAAAATTCAGGACTCGAAGTTCTTGAATTTACCGACGATGAATACGCAAGCCCGTGGGATTACAAGGAAATCGCAAGAGCAAAAGTTTCAAGACTTTCCGTCGAAATATATGCGCGCAACCTTGTCAAGAAAAAACTTTTGCAATTTGTACAGAACGTCCCGCCGGATTGCAACTGCTGGGTTTGCGTCAATGACGAAGTTGCAGGGCTTTTCAGCGAAATAAGCGATGAGGGCAATTGCATTTTGCCCGGTGAAAAGACCGACCCGAACGTACTCGGATTCGATAACTCCGCCGAAAGCTACTTGTTGCGCATCGCATCTTACGACTTCAACACCAGCGCGCTTATCAAGCAGATATTCTACTACATCGAAAATCCCGATGGCTTCGGGAATAAAAAACGCCTGCACCAAATTCTGGGGCAGGTCGTTGAGAAGTAGGTTTGGGCTATGGGGTATGGGCACGGGTGCTAATGCACCCCATACCTCAAAGTGAGCCTCCGGCGAACGCGCTCAAAGCGACCACCGGGAGCGAGTTCATAGCTATACGTTCTTATTCACAATAATCGTCTTGGCTTCGAAGGTTTCACGGTCAATCCACTTGACCATCAAGGAGACCTTGTTGTCAACGTTCAGAGCGTCCCAGTAAGCCTTGAGCGTTTCTTCGGCACTGTCAAAAATCGGCATGAGTTTCGGGAAACCGTTGAAAGACGGAATCGGCTTGCCGTCCGTTTCGTACGTGCTGATGAAGTGACCGAGACCCGGGAGAGCCTTTTCGAATTCAAACGTCATGCGTTCGCAGCCAGCATCTTCGCTGTTGTTGCGGCTCTTGAGAATGGAGAGCTTGTAGATAGCCGGTTCAGCATTCTTGTAGTGGATGCCGGAAATACGCGGCGTGAAGTTCGGGGCATCGTCTTCGTACTGACGAGTGCGGAGAGCGCTTTCGAACGTACCACCAAGCTTGATAGCATTGTAAATCGTGTCCGTCTGGTCGCCGTTCGTGATAATCTGCACGTCCTTCGTATGGCGAGCCGGATAGTAAATGATGAGGTGTGGGTCCGTGAGCTTCGATTCGTCGAAAGCCTTGGTCTTCATAAAACCAGTGTCGGCTTCGATTTCAAACACGCGGTTGCGGCTGTTCACGCTACGGCCCATGATCCAGTAAACCTGCACGTAGGACTTGCCATCGGCACTCGTGCCAAGCACAATGCCACGGCCCGGGTACGGGTTCTTGGAGAGGTCGTTGAAATTCTGTTTTGCTTCTTCTGTGTAATTCATAGTTATTAGTTACTAGTTAATAGTTATTAGTTACTAGTAAATCTAGAAATGAAATTCTAGTAACTAGCAACTTCTAACTCATAACTACCTTTTTGGATTGTAATTATTCATCAGGACCATCGCAAGGGTCACGCAGAACATGATAACGCTACCCACAACCACCTGCTGTTTGTGATCGTATTCGCGCTTAACGTAAGTCGGATTTTCTTCGTTCAGTTCCTGCAAGGTCGGGCCTTGCTTTAACTTGGTACTGTCGATGCCGAACACCTTCTCAATCTGTTCGTCAGTCATGTTGAGCGTACTCGTGTGAGTGCTATCGTACCTGTCGAGTTTATCGGCTGCAAAAGATGGAGCGGCAAAAAAGAGTGCAAACGCCAAGACAAGGATGGTCCCCAAAGAACCACCCTGGATTGCCACGCCCTTATGCGGCACGCAATGACGATTTCTCGAATTCGAAAAAAACACTCTTTCGTCTCTCGTCTGTAGCCCGCCGTAGCGGGCATTCCCTCGTCTTATTACCCTTCCTTAGCGAGTTTGTCAAGAATCTGATTTACGAGACCCGGGTTAGCCTTGCCGCCGGACTTGCGCATGGTCATGCCGACCAAGAAGCCCTTGAGTGCAACCTTACCAGCCTTGAATTCAGCGAACTGGGCGGCGTTAGCAGCGCAGACTTCACGAACCACAGCTTCGATAGCGGCGGTGTCGGTCACCTGCACAAGGCCCTTTTCCTTCACGATCGTTTCCGGATCCTTGCCCGTTTCGAACATTTCGGCAAACACGGTCTTTGCAATCTTACCGTTGATGGTGTTGTCTGCAATGAGGTTCACGAGAGCGCAGAGCTGTTCCGGCTTGATCTTGAGAGCGGAGAGACCACCTTCGAGGTCCTTCATCTTGGCGAGGAGTTCCGTGATGACCCAGTTAGCAAGCACCTTGCCGTTCTTGCAGTTCTTGGCGGCGGTGTCGTACCATTCGCTCACGTCGCGATCTTCGGTCAGTACCTGGGCGTCGTATTCAGAAACACCGAAGTCCTTCATGAAGCGTTCACGGCGGGCATCCGGCAGTTCCGGAAGCGTGCGGCGGATTTCATCAACAAATGCCGGATCGGTCACAAGGCGAACCATGTCCGGTTCCGGGAAGTACTTGTAGTCGTGTGCGTCTTCCTTACTGCGGATCACAATCGTCTTGTCGGCGTTGGGGTCGTAACGCTTGGTGCACTGTTCGACTTCCTTGCCAGCATCGAGCGTCGATGCCTGGAGGTTCATTTCGCAGTAGAGAGCCTTTTCGAGGTTCGTGAAGCTGTTCAAATTCTTGATTTCGGCGCGGATACCGAACGGAGCGTCTTCGGATGCGCGGAGAGAAATGTTACCGTCGCAGCGCATGTTGCCGTTTTCCATGTTGGCGTTGGAAACACGCGTATATTCGAGCGTCTGCTTAATCTTCTTCAAGACGAGCACGGCTTCTTCCGGGCTACGGATGTCCGGTTCGGTCACGATTTCGCAAAGCGGCGTGCCGCAGCGGTTTGCGTCGAAATGGCTCTGGGACGGGCTCATGTCATGGATGAGCTTACCGGCGTCTTCTTCCATATGGATACGGGTAATGCCCACGCGCTTCTTGGTGCCGTCGGCCTTCACAATTTCGAGCCAGCCGTTCTTGCAAATCGGATGGTCATACACCGGAAGTCCACCCGTCTGCGTAATCTGGTAACCCTTCGGAAGGTCCGGGTAGAAATAGTTCTTACGAGTCCACATGGCGTTCAAATCGATTTCGCAGTTGAGAGCGAGACCCAAGCGAATGGCATATTCCACAGCCTTCTTGTTCGGCACCGGCATTGCACCCGGCATACCGAGGCAAACAGGGCAAACGTGCTTGTTCGGGCTTGTGTTCACTTCAATCTCGCAGCCACAGAACATCTTTGTCTTAGTGGCGAGCTGGCAATGGATTTCGAGACCAATAACAGGACAGTAATTAGACATGTTAAACTCCAATAAATTTTACGCGGAAAAGATAGAAAAAGTAGGAAGTAGGAAGTAGGAAGTAGGAAGGATTTTAGCTTTATTATCGAGCTTCCAAAAGAATAGTCTATTCGTGGTTGGGGTTCTTATTGCTGACGGCAATTTTCTAGAGCCTTAGCACGATTTTCGTCGTATTCCATCAATATTTCTGAACAATGCTTGTTGCGGCCAAAACCTTTTCTACACCTAACTCTTTTTACAGCTTCATTGAATTTGGCAAAGACAACGCTATCCATATCCTCTTTACGCACAAGGCTGTCTAAAATGTGGCGAATTTCTTTTTTATACGCCAAAGAATCAAAGCGATTTGCGCACGGACAAGTTTCATCGCAAATTTCTAGAACAAATCTTGCAAAAGTCGTGCTGTCCATAATGTAATTCGACCGTAGAATAAATTCATCACCCGCAGCAAGGCAGGCCCTGTTACACGCATTGATTGGAATGATATTTTCAAAAGGGCGGCAAGATTTTTTACATTCGTACGCAAGAGGACGCACATTCAGACCAACAATCGAATCATCTTTTTGTTCAAGAATCTTCGCCGCATAGCATGCGCGGTAACATTCGTCAGCAGAATGCAATGTTTGAATGCGACGAGGTTCTTTTTTCTCTTCTTTCGCCTCCGTTTGTGGATTAAGCTTTTTAATCCGTTCCCGCTCTTCAATCTGTTTTTGCGCGTTTTCTCGCAGGCGATTTTTCGACTCTTCCGACATTACAAACTTTCTATTCTTTTGCACGAGCTGTTCCGTTTGAGGCAAATTTTGCGATTCATCTTTGTTATCGAAACAGCCGATAAATAGCAAGGCTAATAAAGCCAAAGAAAAAACATGGTTGCAAGTTATTAGACCCATCATAAAATATCCCCTAATTAACTATTCTATAAAATACAATTCCATAACTTGAAAAACAACAAACAGCAAGACCACGCCAATAAAATCTTTCAACAGGCGATGCCATAATCCAATTCAAAAAAAAACATTGTTCATAAAGCCTAGAGCTTGGGCAAGAATCGAAGAATTCAAGCAAACTGAGGCATTAAACAAACGAACCCTCACTTATGATGTGGGCATTGGCAACGAAATATTCAAAAATGTTCTGATTTAAATTTCGTCCAGCGTAACGACGAGCGCATCGGTAGCATCGCGGAAATTTGCGCATTCGGTGAGAATGCAGTCGGCGCCATTCACAAACGCAGTTGCAAGACGCAGCGACTCCGCTTCGGTCAGCTTGTGGTTCGTGCGAGCCGCAGCAGCAAAAAGCTCGGCCGCCTTGAGTGACACATCGGCATTCACTTCACAAAGGCGAACGTTTGCAGACTTCTCGAAAAATTCGCGGTACTGCCTAGCAAGCACGCCATCATTTGCGCCATACGCTTTCTTGCAAATTTCAAACAAAGTCACAGAAGAAACGAGAACTTGTACATTGTTCTCATAGACACCGTCCAACACGCCAGAAACTATCGGGTAATAATCCGGATGCATCTGCAAGAGCCGAACTAGCGGCCCCGAATCCAAAAACAAAATGCGACTCTGTTCAATCGACTTAATCATAACCTTCTGCAACAATTCTACGGGCTTGGGCGGAGCCCACTCTTAATCATCTTCTTTTACTGGTTCGTAGATTTCCATGTAAGCGGCGTCATGACGCTGACCGGAACGCATCATCTTGAAACGCCCCGCTCTCGGGTAGAAATACCAATTCATCCATTCCCCACTCATGTCCGTGCGCTTTGTCTTGAGAGCGATTGGCTTTTCACCCATATAATAATCTCGTTTGTGCGGGATTACGCGTTCCATGGCGCGGTACGTATGCACAGAATTTCCGGCGCGGCGTTCAACCGTTCCATGTCCATCCTTGCTCCACGTAATGTTCACAACGCCATGATCGTCCTTCAACGGTTCGCAAGTATCAAACCCACTTGCACACCACAAATATTTCGGATAAGAGAACGTATATGAATCCAAATTAAAAGTCTCGACAATGCGGTTGTTCCCTTTAAATGTCGGATAGTTACCAGCAAGCGTGTAACCACCTACATTGTAATCTTCGCAACCATGTTGAGCCACGCGGACAACGCGGTTAAACACATCAACACCAACAGCGCAACCTTCTTCCTTATAAACAAAGCGGGCATGACCGTTGATATTCTTCTTTTCAAGATTACCCATCTCGATTTCGGCAACGTCTTCGTCCTTGCCGTTTTGCACAATGATATTAAAACGGCTAGCGTTACTCGGAGAACTCTTCAACACCACGCGTCCCGTTTCAGAAACGTATTCGCCGCTTAAGTCCGCGTATTCCTGCATAAAGCGGTCCAGTTCCGAACGCTTCACCCAAACGTCGCCAAACTTGCAATTCACCGGCACATAACGAGGCGGAACCTTAGGTTCCACTTCTTCGTAAGTCACAACACGCTGTTTCTTGGTGACCATCTGCATTTTTCCATTTGCACCACGAACTTTTTCTTGCACATCCACAAAACTTTCGTGTTCAATACGGTCTTTGGGAATCGGGAGCTCCTTGACGGCATCAGAAGACGTCAGGTATCCTAACGAACGTCTTTCATCAATCTCTCCATTAATTTTCTTATAGACATCCAGTTTCATTTGGGCAAAAGCGCTCGCCGAACAAAGAAACAACACCACCAACAAGTTTTTTTTCAAAACAATCTCCTATTTTGGATATTTAAATTAGATTAATGGAGGCATTATATGTAGTAAAAAAAAGATTATGTTAATTTTACTAACATTTAAATGAGTATTTAAACACGAGTTTAACACCAAGGAGATCGAAAATGAAGAAAATGTTTCTTGCTAGCTGCCTGCTTGCGGCATCCGTGTTCGCAGCACCGTCGGCAGAAGATGTTAAGGCTGCAACCGAAAAACCGGCAGTAGAAGCTAAAGCTGCCGTAACTAAGGCTAAGGCCGTAACGGCAAAGAAAAAAGCAAAAGTTGAAAAGGCCAAGGAAGACGCAACCAAAGCCGCTACCGACGTAAAGGCTGCCGCAGCAGATGCAAAGGCAACCGCAGTAGCCGCTCCGGAAGCCGCCAAGGCCGAAGCAACTGCCGCAGTCGAAGCAACAGCAGCAGAAGCAAAGGCCGCCGCCGAACCGATTATTCCAGCAATTGCACCGGAAGCTCCGAAGGCTGAAACCGCTCCGGTTGCCGAAGTCAAGGCTCCAGAAGCCCCTGTCGCCGTAACACCGGTACCCGCTCCAGTTGTAGAACAAGCTCCGGTCGCCGAAACAGCACCTGTTGCAGAACCCGCTCCGGCTGTAGAAGTTCCGGCTGAAGCCCCGGCAGAAATTGCCGCCACAGAACCGGCTTCTACAACATCCCGCAAGAAAAAGAAAATGATCGAAAACGCCGTTTTCACGGTTAATGAAATTGATTTCGATATCAACGCAGACTTCGAACTCGAAGCCGGCAAGGTTTTCTGGACCTCCGAAGATGACGAAAATTCGGACAACCTCGAAAAGTGGAGCGGCCAGGCCAACTTTGCCATCCTCGCCGAAACAAAAGACTTTAAGGGCAAGCTTGCCCTCGCCTTCTACCCCGGCGACTTGAAGACCGACAACGTCCACCATGATATGAGCTCCGCCGAAGACTACTTCTCTCTCGATGAAGCATGGGCTCAGCAGAGCAAGGGCCGCTTCAGCTTCAAACTCGGTCGTTGGGACAACACCGATAAGAACGGCGATTACTTCGGTGGCTACATCGATGGTTACAAGAACGGATTCCTTTCCACTCAGGACCCGGAAAACCAGCTTGAATTCGGCATCATCGCGAACGAAAACTTGGACGTTTCCATCTCCTTTATCAGCAAAGCAACCTACCTCAACAAGGGTGACCTCCGCCTTGCGTTCAACTTCCACGACCTTCCGAGTCTCGAATTGTTCGACATCCAGCTCGCTTACCGTAGCAATGTCTTCGACAAAGTTCACGACAGCGATGTTGACGTTTTCCACAACGCATCCTTGAAGGTCCGCGCTCCAATTATCCCGAACTTCCTCACTGCATTCGGTGAAGTCGCCCTCATGGATATGTCGAACGACCTCGTCGCTCCGCTCACCGGTGGTGTCGAAATGAACTTCAAGACAGTCGATCGCGTGATTCTCGAAGCAGAATACGTTTACAATCGTCATAACCACAGCGACTTTATTGGTAGCAAGACGAAGCATGTCAAGGATGTTCTCGGAGCTCTTTATCTCGAAAAGGCTCTTACGGACCGTTTCTCGCTCTCCGCTGGCTTCCACAGCTATGGTGCATCTAAAGACTTCATGCTCTCCGGCAACTTGATTGGTAGAATAAACTAAGGAGACCGCTCGGCTCTATCGCAAAATAGAACCGACGTCTTCGCCTCGCTCTCGCCATCACGCCCCGTTAAGACGGGGCGCTTATGGCTCACAGAAGTCAAAAAAAAATTGACTATACAAAAAAATCCTGCGATGAACTCGCAGGATTTTTTTTGCAATTACAGCCTACTGTCTACTGCCGACTGATAACTGCGGCGAAGCCGCTAGAAGCCTTTGCGTTCCAAGTCGAGCAAAAGCGCCTGGAGAGATTCTTCGACCGAAGCACGGAAGCTATTCGATCCAAGGCTGCAACTTGCAACGACTTCGTTACCGGAAGAAATTCGAATGACATCAAAGCCATTTTCGGATGTAAAGCAGACAGTCAAACCTTTATTCAGAGCTTTTTCGAGTAAATCGCGCATAGCGACTCCTTTAATGAGATGTTCAAAAAACTTGGGTTGGCGCACCAACAAACTTAAACTAGGCTTTTTTACCCCAAAAAACAAGCAAATAATTTTGAAATTAGCTTATTTCTTTGTATTTTATGAATGCAGGGGGATATTATGTTCGACTTTCATATTCATTTGGCACGATTACCCCATCCAAAGCAACTGACGCAGCAGCTTTGCAATGAAAACTATGACTTTATTGCAGTCGCCTGCGAACCATGGGAATGGGAAGAGGTCGCTCAGCTCAAAAAAGAATTTTCAACAGAAATCAAGCCTTTTAAGGCTGCTTACGGCATCCATCCGATGCTTGCATGGCAGGCAAACGACAAAATGTTTGCGGAATTGCGCGACTATTTGGAAAAAGATAAGATCGCCATGGTCGGCGAAGCGGGGATCGATAAGAGGTATCCAGGCTATGAAGACGGAACCCAAGACCGAATTTTCTTAGCACAAGCCGAACTCGCCCTGGAACTCAAACGAGATTTGCAAATCCATTGCGTTGGGGATTACATGCGGGTGTTAAAGCTTCTGACAGAAGCTGGCTTTCCGCAAGATGTTTCACAAAGTCTAGATGCAGGACATTTGCACGTCTTGTCACGACTTCAAGAAGCTCCGCGCCCAATTTTCCACAGATTCGGCGGTGATACAAATTTCGTAAAAAAATCGCTCCCCTTCGGAGCGCTCTATTCACTACACGAAGAAAGTTTCCGCAAAAAATCGACTGCGGCAGCCATCCCGCATATACCGCAAGAACGCGTGTTCTTTGAAACCGATGCTGATGAATCTTTTTTGGATCCCAAAGAACTCGTTGACTCTCTCGAAAACCGTCTGGAATCAGTTCGGCTCGCCTACGCCAAGTGCCGTGAGTAACGGGTCTGCGGACCGTATAGTCGCCGCCTGAACTTGAATATTGGCGAACGCTCGGAACACTTCGAGCGTCTTTTTTGCCATTTCCACGGGAGTCCCGCGGCCGACTTCGAATACGGCCTGCAACGGCGACATACCCAAGTAACGCATGCCACAAGTGCAAAGGCTGCTGATTTCGCCAAGCACGCGCGGATCTGGCGACGGCGTTTCTGCAAATGTCGCCACAATAACGCCCTTGCGGAGCGCTAGCCCCTGGATACGCAAACGGCCCGCCAATAGACCCAGTTCGGTCACGAGCAAAAGCATCTTCGCGGGTGTGGGCACAGGGCCAAAGCGGTCCTGCAGTTCGCTTTCGATGTTCTGCACATCCGCCTGCGATGTGATACGTGCAATGCGCTGATACAGCGAGATTCTCGTAAGGCCATCTTCCACGTAATCTTCGGGGAGGTAAGCATCCACACCGATTTCCACACGGGGTTGTATCGGCTTTTCAAGAGCGCCACCGCGGAGCATTTCCACCGCTTCACGCACCAAACGCACATACGTTTCAAAGCCGACTTCGGCAATAAAACCATGTTGTTCCTGACCGAGCAGGTTCCCTGCACCGCGAATTTCAAGGTCGCGCATGGCAAGCTGGTAGCCACTGCCGAGGTCGGTAAACTGCTCCAAAGCCTTGAGACGGCGCATAGATTCCTGCGAGATTTCGCCACGCTGCGGAATAACGAGAAACGCCTTTGCCAAAACGCTACTGCGACCCACACGGCCACGCATCTGGTAAAGCTGGCTAATGCCAAAGTGGTGCGCATTCATGATGATAATCGTGTTCGCGTTCGGCACATCCAAGCCAGATTCAATAATGCTTGTACTCACGAGAATATCGAATTTGCGAGAAAGGAAAGCATCCATCACGCGTTCAAGCTCATGGTCTTCCATCTGCCCATGCGCCACAGCAACTTTCGCATCAGGAGCCATCGCTTCAATATCTTCGGCGAGCTTTGTAATCGTTTGCACGCGGTCATTCACCACGAACACCTGGCCGCCACGAGCGAGTTCATCAAGAATTGCATTTTTCAAGACTTCGTCATCGCGCTGCATCAGCTTGGTTTCGACCGGCAAGCGATTGATGGGCGGCGTATTGATGAGCGAAATATCGCGAACGCCCGTCATGCTCAAGTGCAGCGAACGCGGAATAGGCGTGGCACTCATGCTGAGCGTATCAACAGCAAGGCGGAGCTGGCGGAGTTTTTCTTTTTGCTTCACGCCGAACTTTTGCTCTTCATCAATAATCAAAAGTCCGAGGTCTTTGAATTCACTCTTGTTTGACAAAAGCGCATGCGTTCCGATAACGATGTTCACCGTGCCGGCAGCGATTTCCTTGAAAATTTCCTTCTTTTCCTTCGCGCTCTTGTAGCGGTTCATCAAGGCGATGTTGACCGGGTAAGCAGCAAAGCGCTCGCAGAAGTTTTCGTAATGTTGCGCCGCAAGAATCGTCGTCGGCACGAGAATAGCCACCTGCTTGTTGGAGGCAATGCACTTGAACGCCGCACGCATGGCAACTTCCGTCTTTCCAAAACCCACGTCACCACAAATGAGGCGGTCCATCGGGCGACGGCTTTCCATATCGCGTTTGATGTCGGCAGTAGCGCGCAACTGGTCCGGAGTCGGATCGTATTCGAAGGATTCCTCGAATTCTTTTTGCATGTTGCCATCGGGCGGGAAACCGAAACCTTCGACGAGTTCGCGTTTCGCATAAAGTTCCACAAGGTCACGCGCAATCTTGATGACCTTTTCCTTGACGCGCTTCTTGATGTTTTCCCAAGTTTTGCTGCCGAGGCGGTCGAGCTTCGTTTCCACATCGTCCGAACGGTCGAGGCGTTCAATCTTTTGCAAGTCCGACACCGGGAACTTCAAACGGTCGCCGCCATCGTATTCCAGCAACGCGCAGTCGACCATACCGCCATTCACTTCCACACGGACAAGGCCCAAGTAGCGGCCAATGCCGTGGTCTTCGTGCGCCACGAGGTCACCGCGATTGAGCGATTCCACCATCAACGCATTCGTCACCGAGCCCGCAATCTTGTGCTTACGAGCCTTGTTCGCATGGCGGTTTAAAATTCTTGATTCCGTGAGGAATGCGACATTATCGTCTTCGAGCCAAAAGCCTTCGCTCAAGTTTCCGATAAAATAATCTTCGACCGGCAAGCCATCAAAAATTTCACGCAAGCGGTTCACGCCGCCAAGCGTCTGCGCCATCACATAAACGCGGCCGCCCTTATCATAAAATTCTTCAATTTCTTTGGCAACCGCGTCCGTACCATTCGACGTAAAGTCTTGCGGACGCATGTGCATTTCATGCCAGTTGCCATCATCGACTTTGACACGCGTCATATCGAGCGACGCACGACCTACGAACAAACGCGAAAGTTCACCTATTTTGAACCACAGTTCGTTCGGCGGAGCCATTCCCGGATCCGTCACACGGGCTTCGTCGTAAGCACCGCGGAATGCGCCATACATCTTCGAAGCAGTTTCCGAAAGCAACGAAAGTTCTTCAAAGACAAGCGATGCACGCGGCATGTAATCCAAGAGACTTGCCACCAAACGCTGGTGATGCGGACGATGCCACCAAAGCGATTCTGCAGAACATTCCTCACCCGCCATCACCGATTCCGGCACCGTAAATTCACCCATCGGGAAAAACTCGATATGCGTCATCTGCTCCAACGAACGCTGCGAGAAAATATCAAACGCACGGATGGATTCAATCTCGTCGCCGTAAAATTCAATACGAATCGGATGCGGATAAAGCAAGCAGTTCACATCGACAATGCAACCACGAATCGAAAACTCGCCCACGCCGCTCACCATCGGTTGTTCCGTAAAGCCATGATCAAGGAACCACGGGCGCAAAGACGAAGGCTCCAGCTGATCACCAACGCGAAGCGTATGCACCTGGCGCATGATTTCGCCCGGCTCCGGGAGTTTCATCAAGAAGGCATCAAGCGGACAAACGACGACAAATGGCTTTTCTGTATGCGAAACATCGCGGAAGAACTTCAGACGTTCTTCAAGCACGCCCTCGAACGGCACCTTGATTTCGTAAGGTTTCAAGCCGAGCGACGGGAAAAAGCGAACAAACTCCTCGCCCACCATGCTTTCGAGATTCTCGACCCAAACTTCGGCACTGCGGTAATCTTTCGCAATCACCAGAATGTTCTGCGGGCTTTTCAAGAATCGGTTTGCAACCATCATCGAGGCAAGCGGAACCGATGCGCCATTGACGTGAATGGCCTCGTTATCAGCATTTTCAAAAAGCGAAATCGCAGGGAACGAATTTTCTTGAAGGAATTCCGAAATGGTAAGCATAAAGGGAAATGTAGAAAAAAAATCGGCCTACCATCCGAAACAAATATTGCAATTCAAAAAAGTAGATTATACACTACGGATAATTGCAGACGAACAACAATTATTGTATATTACTATATGTAAGGTCATAAAAAATGGACGCAATAAGCAACATAAAAAAAAATTACGATTTCTTCATGAAAAATCTTGAAACCCTTTACGCAAAGTATAAGGGTAAATTTCTTGTCTTGAAAGATGAAAACGTAGAGTCTGCCCATGACGATCTTGCATCTGCATACAAGCACGCAATATCAAAATTTAAACTGGGAGAATTTTCAATACAGGAATGCAAGTCCAACAAACGTGAAGGCTACATCGAAGTTTTCAACTCCAGTTGCGTGAGGTTTGAATAAAGGCTTCATTCACAACAACCTGCCCAGGTATCGCAGACTGCCTTAGAAATGAAGTCGGAGTAAAAGATCCTGCATCCCTAAACGATAAAAAATTCATAGCATTGTGGGACACCGGAGCTACAAATTGTGTTATCACAAAAAATGTCGCACTTAGTCTTGGTCTTGTCCCCATCGGCCAAACAGAGACTCTTGGAGTCAATGGATCTGCAATTGTTCAAGTATATATTATTGAAATAACGCTCCCAAACGGAATAAAAATTTTACGGCAAGTCACAGAAGGTATTTCTAGCGGAACATGGGATGTTCTTATTGGCATGGATGTAATTACAATGGGTGATTTTTGCGTTTCAAACTTCAACGGAGTAACAACATTCTCTTTCAGAGTCCCTTCCGAAGGTAAAACGGATTACGTTCAAATTGATTTGGCTAAACAAAGTACAACAGCATAATTTGAAACAAACTGTCACCACAATTCCAATCCAAAATAAAATCAGCACAAGAGAAAAATGTTTTTACATTTTTCTTAGCTATTATTATTAATAGAAATTCTCCATTTTTTGTATTTTGCGGTTGTGATTATTAACGATTGGGTTTTGGAATGAAAAAGAAGTTTATTGTCATTTTCGGGCTAGTTTGTTTAGCCGTATTGTTGTTCTTCGTTTTTAAAAACGATAACGTGCAAGTCGTTCACGATAAAAATATAGCTAGCGTTTCCAATAATACAGCAAGCACCTCTGACAGCACGGTTCCAAAAACCAAGACCATGTATCGAATTTTAGAGTTTAATGGTGACACCACTGTGTGGGATTCTGCCGACTGTGTTATTCGCGATTCTTCTTTTTCGTGCAAAAAAGAGGTCGTACATGATTTTTCTGATATAGAAAAGTGGCTTGAAGGGACAATATACGGTAATAAATCTCCTTCTATATCCCAAGCGCGAAAATTTAATACAAAACTTCAAAAAAAGCAAAAGATTATTTATAAAGATTTAAACTTCGGTAAAGACGCCATCGTCAATTACATTCCAATCGCAGATATTCCAGCATTCGACCGAAACAATGTCGCACATTTTTTTTCTTATATATCAGGAGACCCGTGCTCCAAACTTTTAACATTCCGTTCAAATTATAAAATTGAGGCAATTGGACTTCCTGATTATTTTAAATGGGAAGAATATAAAGCACGGGAATGCCTTAATAATCCAGATATATTTATTAAGAAAAACTCGGCAGGGCAAAATACATGCATAAATAAATGCACAGTTTTAACAGATGTATTAACAGATTTATCGAAATCACCGAAAGATTTGAAGCTTATTCATCCAACTAATAACATCTCAAATCGGCCAAGACGGGTCGTTGTTAATGTCCGTTATCTACCCCAAAAAAAAGAAATCTATGAATACAAACTACTTAATACATCAATCCTATATAAAGACACTACTTTTTCGTGGAAACTTGTCTATAAAGATCAATACGGTCGCGGCGACACGCTAGATATCACGACAAAATTCGAAGCAACCCCAAATTACACTCCCGCAAAGTGCTACGATTCCGCAAATGAAATAGGTTCAACAAAAGACACTCTCTTTTATCGTATTCTTGATTTTAGAGGGGATACTACTATTTGGCATCCTTCTGATTGTAAAATTTTCGGTAATCGGTTTTCATGCGTTCGTAGATTATCAGCACCCAAGGGCGAACAATGCAATAATCCTTACCACAAAGAGAATTCACCGAAAGCATCTTATAAAAATCTGAACTTTGGAAAAGAAGCTATCACAAACTACATTCCTGTAGCAAACATTCCCGAATTCAATCGCGACTCCGTGGCAAAAGTCTTTTCTATTTTGCCAAGCACATCCTGTTCTGCATTGCTAACGTTCAAATCCAATTACAGTATAGAACCCATCGGACTACCTAACGATTTCGAATGGCGAAGAGACTTTCCGAAAGCAGTCGTTAAAGAGATTTCTAAAAAGAAAAAAATGTGCACCCTAGAATATCGGAAAGCTTCAAAACGTCCCGATCCCTACGAAGAATACCATAACGTCATTTTCGAAGAATTGCCCGAAAAAGCCCGTATTTACAGCTACCAACTTTTCAACAAGTCGCTTAGATCTTACAATGACTCAACCATTAAATGGAAACTTGTCTATAAAGACCAATACGGTCGCGGTGACACGCTGGATATAACAACGAAATTCGAATGAAAGGCTAAAAAATCTCCCTTTTCCCCACCACGCTTTACAATTCTTGAAATATTGAGCTATCTTTATATCGTCAAAAAGCAAAGAGGTTTTTGGCACGCACGACGCAACTTCGACATGAAGACGCCACACGTGCAGATATTATGAAAAAGATAATTGTAGTGAACACGCCAAAGAATTGGAAGTTCCACATTCCCGAAGCCGAAATTGTCTCGGCAAAAGACTACCTGACTAATCCCGATTTTACAACTCAGAAAAACGTTCGTGTTTTCAACTTGTGCAAAGACTACAGCTACCAGAGCAAGGGTTATTATGTAAGCCTGCTTGCCGAAGCGCGCGGTCACAAGGTCATCCCGAACGTCAAGAATATCCGCGACTTCAAAGCCCCTGCAGTCGTGAAAATCATCAGCGACGATATCGACGAGCTGATCCAGAAGAGCCTGCACAAGCTGACCGGCACAGAATTCGTACTTTCCATTTACTTTGGGCAGAACGTCAGCGCGCAATACCTGGAGCTTTCGCAGGCTCTTTACCGCATTTTCCAGGCACCGCTCCTGCGTGCAAAATTTGTCTTCAAGCAAAAATGGTTCATCCAGTCTATCCGCCCGATTAGCGTTGACGAAATTCCTGAAACGCACAAAGAAATGGTAGACCAGTTTGCCATCGAATACTTCCAAAAAGACCGCTATGTCTCCCCCAAGACGGAAGATTACGTGTATGATCTAGGCATTTTAACGAATCCCGAAGAAGTGGAACCGCCAAGCAACAAGGAAGCCATCCAGCTCTTTATCGAAGCCGCACAAGATACGGGTTTCCGCGTGGAAATGATTACCAAGACGGACTACCACCGCGTTGGTGAATTTGATGCCATCTTCATCCGCGAAACGACAAACGTCAACCATCACACTTACGCATTTGCACGCCGCGCCCAGAGCGAAGGCATCGCCGTCATTGACGACCCCGATAGTATTTTACGTTGCTCTAACAAAGTTTATTTGCAAGAACTGATGACAGTCGGCAAGATTCCCTCCCCGAAGACGATTATCGCCCACAGCGAAAACCGCCACACGCTCGCCAAGGAAATCGGATTCCCGATGGTCATCAAGACGCCTGATTCGAGCTTTAGCATGGGCGTCAAGAAGGCGAACAACAAGGAAGAACTCGAAAAGATTCTCGACACGATGTTCGAGCATAGCGACTTGCTCATCGCTCAAGAATTCACGCCCACAGAATTTGACTGGAGAATCGGTATTCTCGACGGAAAGCCGCTCTTTGCCTGTAAATACTACATGGCAAAGGACCACTGGCAAATCTACAACTGGGATAGCAAGGACAAGAACGAGGTCTGCGGCAAGTGGGATTGCCTCCCGATTGAAAGCGTCCCGCACGGCATCGTGAAAACGGCCCTCCGCGTAGCAAGCCTTATCGGCAACGGGCTTTACGGCGTGGACCTCAAGGAAATCAACGGTCATCCGGTTGTAATCGAAGTGAATGACAACCCGAGTATCGACCACGGGATCGAAGATCAAGTTGGCAAAAAGAAGATTTATCTCGCCATCATGAGAAGCCTGCGCCACCGCATCGAAGACCGCCAAAACGCAGCACAACAGAAAGTGATGCAGCATGAAAGGGATATGTTTTTATAAAGTAGGAAGTAGACGGTAGGAAGTAGACAGGAATGCTATAGGAACGTTTTTTCTTACTTGTCATCCCCGCGAAGGCGGGGGATCGCCTTTTCTTAGACACAAAGGTGGTGCCCGCTCGGAGGCGGGCATGACATAACAATAAAATCAAATAAATTTACTTACTATGACTAACTACAAACTTTGGGAACGCTTCGGCGTCGAAATGGAATTCATGATTGTCGATCGCGACACGCTCAAGGTGTTGCCTCGCGCCGATGTTCCCCTCGGAAAAGACAAAGACGGCAATCAACTCTCCGATGTGGAATACGATGACATCGGACTTTCAAATGAACTTGTAAGCCATGTGCTGGAATTCAAGTGTGCTCACCCAAAATCGACATTTGACGGGCTTGGCAAGCGATTTTTCCACGAGATTCGCCGTGCAAACAAGAAGCTCGAAAAAATCAACGCGATGCTTTTGCCAAGCGCCTGCCATCCGTTCATGGACCCGGCTGAAATGCAGCTTTGGCCGTACGATTGCCTCGACATTTACCAAACTTACGACCGCATTTTCAACTGCAAAGGCCACGGCTGGGCAAACTTGCAAAGCACGCACCTAAACCTTTCTTTTGATGGAGACGAAGAATTTGGCGAACTCCACGCAGCGATTCGCTTGCTGTTGCCGCTGATCCCCGCCATTGCAGCAAGCAGCCCGTATCTCGACGGCAAATACACCGGCTATCGCGACGCCCGCATCGAGGTCTATCGCCACAACCAAGACAAAGTTCCAGAAATCACGGGCCAAGTCATCCCGGAACAGGCGTACAGCTACGATGAATACAACAAAATGATTTTCGACAAAGTCAAGAAGGCTATCGCCCCGTACGATACCGAACACTTGCTCAATCATTTCTTTTTAAACAGTCGTGGTGCCATAGCCCGCTTTGACCGCGGAGCAATTGAAATCCGCCTCGTCGATATTCAGGAATGCCCGAACGCCGACATCGCCATTGTAGAGCTTGAAATAGCAACACTTAAGGCGATTGTGAATGGCAAGTTCGCGGCATCTCGCACAAGCAATGCCGCAAGCGCTTCCGACGCAGCCTCCGCAAATTCCGTGCCGCACACGCTCAAGGAATACCGCGAATTCTTGCGCAACTTCGACACGACTCGCCTTGCAGAACTCCTCGCCAAGACCACGAAGGACGCCGAAAACGCCCAAATCGATTGGCAAGAATACCTCTCCGTATTCGGCATGAATTTCGCGACCTCCCCCGCGATCACCCCCGCATCCGCCCCGGTTACCGCCGGCGACATCTGGAAGCACATTTACAGCGTTGTGAAAAACGACCTCACAGAAGTCTCGCAGTGCTTCATGGAAAAAATGCTCGAACGCGGAACGCTCTCCAGCGCCCTCTATAAAGCGCTCGGCGATGCCCCCGCCCACGAAGCATTTGTCACGGAATACAAAAAATTAGCCGATTGCCTCGCCCATAACCGGCTCTATGGAGTCTGCGATTAAGACCACGTTCCCCTACTGTGAACAACATCACATAGTGATAAATTTCACACTCCAGCACCCCCTTTCCTAAATATATTTGAGACATCAATAGGAAAAAGGAGGGTTACATGGAGACAAATAGTCGCAGTAACGAAGGTGACGACTACATTCCGCCGTTTAAACCGTAAGCATAAAAATGCTAAAACGAGTCCGAAAGGGCTCGTTTTTTTTCGCTCGCTGTACCATCACAAAAAGCCATACACAACAAAGCATCGCACATACAAAAAAGCCGCCCTCTTTCCGAGAGCGACCTTCTAGTTTTCCAAAAATTATTCTATTACTTCAGAATAACATTCTTAGCTCCGACCATGCCATTCTGTTTAACAGTTACAATGTAGCGACCGTTAGGCACGATTCCAGAATTCCACTGCACATGATGGAGGCCTGGGCCGAGATTTTCTTTAACAATATTAGCCACAACGACACCATTGGCATTAATAACAGAAATCTTGACATTGCCCGTGGACTTGAGGTTCACAGCAATTGCAGAATGGTCAGCACCCTTGATTTCCGGAGAGAACTTGCGATTGTCAACAAAGGACATCTCTTTAGCAGGCGCAAAAGCACTACCCGCATTCGATTCTTTCTTTAAAGTGCCTCCAGTCCATTTGATTGCATAGTAGGTCGTATTGTCGGATCCATCCACTATTTTTCTGATTTTCTTCTGAACACTTTCAGAAGCACCATGCCAATTCCAGGAATTCCGATTCTTACTATCTTCATCGTCTATATAAATCTCGCTATAAGCAATATTCGTCTTGTTAACATTTGCAAAGACGCCATACTTGCTATCCACAGGATATTTCTTGGTCGAATTGGGATCCGCCGGAACATAGCAATATTCCAAATCGGCGTTACCGCCAACATAATTTGGCCATATATCTCTCTTATAACCATTATCGTTATTAGAATCTTCCGTATCATGATGGCGAGTAAAATGCTGTGAACCCTTAGGGCAAGCATTATCAAGCTTTAAGACAACATAGTCATAAGGAACTTTGGGCATTTCGTTATAAAACACAGGCCTATAAGTAAATGTAGACTTAGAACCAAGAGCAATCCCTATAGGGGATTTATTTCCACTAACGATGCGAGTTCTATTTTTGCTATCCTCACAATCAAGCTTTATAGAAAGGACTTCATTTGTATAAACATTACCACCTTCTTTGGGAGTTTCATTTGTCAACAAGCCAACTCTTTTTGATTTATTACCAAGGTCTTCATCATACAAGACGCTTCCTGATGTCGACGTAATTCGAATACGAACATCAAAAATTTCCGCATAAATTGATGCCCAATCAGATTGGCCCACAAAAGCAAGCTGAATCCCGACACCAGTAGTTGAACTTGGGAAATACGCACCCTTCGCAATTTTTTGGCTGCTATAATCAAGTTCGGCAATTTTATATACTTCAGCAGAGACTCTTTCTCTTTTTGTGGTAAATTTTCCTTGCGGTGCACCAATTGATCCAACCCAAACATTCTGCGTACTGCGAGATACATAATAGAACTGTATTTTAAACCCTTTTATCTCACTACCAGTATTATGAATATTCAACAAATGGACAGAGACGCCACTATTGTCATCACCACGATTTTCGCGCCCCACTTCTATTGCGGCAAAACTTATTGACGCACAAAGAAGCATCAGCATACATATTTTTTTCTTCATTTCTTTTTCTCCTTTTAAAAAAGTTGTGTACAATTTTAGTTAAATTTGTTTAAAATGCAATACTATTAAAAAAAATTATACATTTATCTGTTATTTTTACACAACGTAAAAAACATCTACACAAACAAAATCAATCGTACAAACTTAGAAACTGATTTCAAAAAAAAATGGGGATGCGGACAGCAATTTAAAACCTAGTATATCCAAGATCGTTTTTAGAATCAAGCAAGACGAAAAACGGCAAGGCGTAGCGTACTAAGCGTACGTGAGCCTTGCCTTTAATTTTTTTTAACGAATAATGCGTTATAAAGCGATTTTACACCTTGAGTTCGCCAGCGTCAATATTAGCCCAATCCTTAACGGCTTCAATTGCCGGGCGGACTTCTTCGGTCACGAACTTCACAACCTGTCCCGGAGCGCGACCCACGAACTTGCGGAGGTCGAGGATTTCCTTGAGCTTAGCTTCGGTGATGCCGAGCTTCTGGAACTTTTCGTTCTTCAGGACGCGTTCGAGCAAGTCGTTATCCTTGCCCTGTTCCTTCACGACCTTGCCAGCTTCCATGGACATCACGCGGATTTCTTCGTGGAGTTCCTGACGGTCGCCGCCATTCTTCACGCCTTCCATGATGATGTTTTCGGTAGCCATGAACGGG
>NZ_CACZDK010000008.1 GCF_902779965.1 Fibrobacter succinogenes
AATTTGACTTTGAAGATTTGGCGTCAGAAGGATGCCAAGACCAAGGGACAGTTCGAAACTGTCAAGATCAACGATGTTTCTCCGGACATGTCCTTCTTGGAAATGCTCGACATTGTGAACGAAGAACAGATGAAGCAGGGCAAGGAAGGCTTCGCTTTCGACCACGACTGCCGCGAAGGTATCTGTGGCATGTGCTCTCTCGTCATCAACGGTATGCCGCACGGTCCAGACCATGCAACGACTACCTGCCAGCTTCACATGCGCAAGTTCAAGGATGGCGACACCATCGTGATCGAACCGTGGCGCGCCGCCGCATTCCCGGTTATCCGTGACTGCGCTGTAGATCGTACCGCATTCGACCGTATCATCCAGGCTGGCGGCTTCGTTTCCGTCAACACCGGTGCTGCTCCTGAAGCATCCACGATTCCGGTTCCCAAGGCCGATGCCGATCGCGCCTTCGACGCTGCCGCTTGCATTGGTTGCGGTGCTTGCGTCGCTGCATGTAAGAACGCATCTGCTATGCTCTTCGTCTCTGCTAAGGTTTCTCACCTCAGCTTCTTGCCGCAGGGCAAGGTCGAAGCCAAGAAGCGCGTTTTGGCCATGGTCGCTCAGATGGACAAGGAAGGCTTCGGCAACTGCACGAACCTTTACGAATGCCAGGCTGCCTGCCCGAAGGGTATCACCGTCGATTACATCGCCAAGATGAACCGCGAATACCTCATGGCCACCGCCACCTACGCCGAAAAGGTTTACGGCAAGGACTAGTTTTCGGTATTGTCATGCCCGCCTCCGAGCGGGCATCGCCCTAAACGCAAAAAGGACCGCAGCGATGCGGCCCTTTTTGTATGATTGCAATTATAAATTATCTTATTTGAATCTTGTATTTTTGCGTATTATTGCCGGAAACAACATTCAATATATAGACGCCCCGATTCAAATTATCAAGCGGAATGTAATGATTGGTTGCGGCGTCTCCTTCATATATTCCTTTGAGTATTCCGCGAACATCGGAAATGAGAACCTTAAGTTCAGATGCTATTGGACTTTTTACCAATAAACTGTTGCGATCTTTGATGAAGTGGAACTTGAGGCGAGAGAATGTGCCGATGTGTAGCGTCTGTTTGGGCTTATAAATTGCTGCTGTTGCACTGGTGTCATTTGGCAATTGACAATAATTATCGATGTCTTGGTTGAATACAGAAGCGTGTTTATAAGGTCCTATGGCACAGAGGTTAAAACGGTAGCGGCCGGGATCTGCCTGGATTTTGAAATTGATGTAAACAAGTTGCTTTGCCGCTTGTTCTCCATTAATTTTTACTTCGCCTGTGTACCAGGAGGGTTGTTCGAATTCAGACCACGGAATGCATTGCGTTTTTGCCACATTTGGGGCTTCATCTAGAATTTTTGCAGGAATGGCATTGCTTAGGGTTGCTTCAACATTTTGGCTGAGGCCAAGTTCAAGAATCGGTGCAACTTCGGATTTGTATATAATGCAGATACCTCCCCAGTCAGAGGCGTCTGCGGCGATTGGGGTATCATCTGTTTTAGAGGTTTCTCCTGCGACATTGATATATGCTGATATGAATGGGGCTGCTGTAGAAGTTCCCTGATCAAGTACGGCTGTGCCGCAAACACCATTGCAAAATTCAAGAAGGGGTTCAATCGCAAAATCCCAGTATTCATTGCCGAGCTCGGTTGGCAATAGGGTCCTTGATAAGCCGTTTTGCTGATGATCGTCGGAAAAAAGCCAGTAACCAGCGGTTTCGGTACCTCCATCAAGGGTGGTATAGACGTATGGGGCGATTTCATGCCCAAACCAGTCGTCAAACGAAAATGAAGCCGTTGCTGCTAAAAGTACAATTGATGATAAGAATTTGTTCATGGTATTAATGTAAAAAATAGCGAGGGGAAAAGTATTGAAAAACTCGTAATTGTCCAAAATTCTCGGGAAAAGGTCAATTTTTCGGAAAATCCCCAAAAGAAATTGTAGCCCGGTGGTGTCCGGCAGGCGAAGCTGAGCGTCTCTTTCCTATATTTCTATCAGAAATTAAAAAAGGAATCAAAGATGAAAAAGTTTTTTGCAATGCTTGCGGCGTTTGCGTGTGCCGCCTTCCTTTCTGCTTGTAACGAACAGAAGTCCGAAAGCAAGACCGCTGCCGACGAATCCTTCAACAAGGTCAAGGCCGCAGGCGTGTTTGTGCTCGGCCTCGACGATTCCTTCCCGCCGATGGGCTTCCGCGACAAGGACAATAACATCGTGGGCTTTGATATCGACCTTGCGACTGAAGTTTGCGCGCGTCTCGGTCTCAAACTCAAAACGCAGCCGATTTCGTGGGACGCGAAGGAACAGGAACTGAACACCGGCAAGATTGACTGCATTTGGAACGGCATGAGCGTTGACCCGGCACGCGCCATGGCTATGAACTTGAGCGAACCGTATCTCCAGAACCGCATGATTTTCACCGTGAAGGACAAGGCTCTTGCAAGTCTCGCGGCTCTCGCCGGCAAGAAGATTGCCGTGCAGAACGGTTCTACCGCCCAGAAGTTGCTCGATGCCTCCGAAGCGGGCAAGGCCGCCAAGGAAATCGTCCCGTTTGATGACAACCAGACGGCGCTCTTGGATTTGGATAAGGGCGGTGTCGATGCTGTGTTCCTCGACGAAATTGTCGCCAAGTACTGGATTGTCACAAATGCTAAATCCTACATTGTTCTCGAAGAAGGCCTCTCTGACGAAGTCTATGCTGTGGGTTTCCGCAAGAAGGACCAGGCTCTGCGTGATTCCGTGAACAACGTGCTTGCCGCCATGAAGGCTGACGGCAAGTTCGCTGAAATCTCTGCCAAATGGTTTGGCAAGTAACGGTCGGCGCGCAGTTCTATGTCTGACTTGAGCAATTTACTTCCTATTCTTTGGGGCGGCTTTTGCACAACGCTTGCAATTTTCGCCCTTACGCTATTGTTCTCGATTCCTCTAGGCTTGCTTGTGGCGGTGCTCAAGATGAGCCGTTATCGCATTATTCGTTACCCGGTGTCGTTCTACATCTCGGTGATGCGCGGCACTCCGCTGCTCTTGCAGATTGTAGCGATTTACTTTGGCTCGTATTACCTGAGCGAATACGCGGGCGTGGATTTCTCGTTTGATCGATTCCCGGCGGTGATTGTCGCGTTTTCGATAAACTATGCTGCGTACTTTGCAGAAATTTTCCGCGGCGGCATCCAGTCGATTCCCAAGGGGCAGTACGAAGCCGCTTATATGCTTGGCTTGACTCGTGCTCAAACTTTTTACCGCATTATCCTCCCGCAGGTTGTAAAGCGTGTTGTGCCCGCCAGTGCAAACGAAGTCATCACGCTTGTGAAAGATACTTCACTAGCGCAAGTGATTGCCGTGACGGAACTTTTTGCACTCGCCAAAAAACAACAGGCGGCTTACGCTAGCATTTATCCTTTGTTTGTGGCGGGCGTGTTCTATTACATTGCCAATTTGCTCTTGAGCATGTTCTTTGCTTACGTTGAACGCAAGCTGAATTATTATAAGTGAGGCGTGGTATGGATTATGCAAACAATCAGTCTGTAATTACAAATGGCGCCTCTCAAGATACATCTCCGATTCTCGAAGTCAAGCACTTGAAAAAATCTTTTGGTGACTTGCATGTGCTCAAGGATATTTCTTTGGACCTCAACGCCGGCGAGGTGCTTTCGATTATTGGACCTTCCGGTTCTGGCAAAAGTACGCTCCTCCGTTGCTTGACGCAGCTCGAAACATTCGAAGCGGGCGAGGTGCGTGTTGATGGAAAAAACTTGGTTGTGTCAGCCCTCAACGAACCGATAAAATATGCTCCCGCTAATGTGCTCCGCGAAATTCGCCTTTCGACCGGTCTCGTGTTTCAGAACTTCAATCTGTTCCCGCATTTGACCGTTCTCCAGAACTTGACGCTTGCTCCGATTCGCGTGCTCGGCATTCCGCGTGAAGAAGCCCGCGCTACGGGACGTCGTTTGCTTAAGCAGATGGGGCTTGAAAGCAAGGAAAAGTCTTACCCCTGCGAACTGAGTGGCGGCCAGCAGCAGCGCGTGTCTATAGCCCGTGCGCTTGCTTTAAAACCAAAAATTCTTTTCTTTGATGAACCGACGAGCGCTTTGGACCCAGAACTTACGGGCGAGGTTCTCAAGATTATCAAGAAGCTGGCCGAAGACCGCATGACGATGGTCATTGTGACTCATGAAATGGCTTTTGCACGTGATGTGGCGAACAAGGTTATTTTCATGGATCAGGGTGTCGTTGTTGAACAAGGAACTCCTGATTTTGTGTTTAACCAATCTCAAAACAAACGATTGAGCGCATTTTTGGAACGCTTTTCTCGGAACTAGTTCTCCTTTTTTTATTTTATGATGACCATGGAAGATTTTTTCTTTTATGGAAATATTTTATAAAAAGTGAGTTAGAATGAAACGTTTTATAGTTGCATTGGCGGTTGCGCTGATGGGCTTTGGCTCAAACGCTTTTGCCGATGAAGACAATTTTAACGATGCTTCTGCTAAAAAATCAGAAGCTCCTGCGGTTAGAAACCTATCTGTAGACCCATTTCACTTTGGTGTTCATGTGGGTATGGGCTTTGGAAGCTATTGGGATTATCCGTCCGATTTGCTTGGGAAAAATGATTGGTTTAATGTGGGCTTTGATTTAGGTTGCACGTTCAACACCAGGATTAACCGTTATTTGAGCGTTGTTCCGGAATTGAATTTTGGCATGGTTATAAGCTCTAGAGATCTTGGTGATGATGTCTCCGAGAATCGCGGAGCCTATGGAATCAATATTCCAGTTGCTGTTCGTTTTACTCCGACTCGGCAGTTTTATCTTGAAACCGGTGTCCGCATGGCCTTTAACTTTGCGTCATCGCATACCTTTAGCGGGTCTGACTTTTATGGCAATTCTGTTTCTGTTTCGGCTTCGGAAACAGATGGGTTCGTTTGGGAGGCAAAGACTTTTGTTCCGTCCCTTATCTTTGGCCTTGGTGGGACCTTCAGAGAAAATTCACATCATGATATTGATGTTGGCGCTCGTTTTGTTCTTGATGTTGGCGGAATTGAAAAATATGACGATATTTACCTTACCGATGGTAAACAAAGGATGTCTGTGAAAAATAAAGCGAAAGTGTGGAATATACAGATTGTTTTCAATTACTATTTTGGTTCACCGCTATCCAGCTTTTAATAAATGTTCGATATTGCCAAATTTTGCCGTTTTGGGGTGAATTTGGCTGTGTTGTACAAGAATAAAACATTTTTGAAAATTTTTATAAAATTTTCAAAAATGTTGTTCTGTGTTTTTGTATTTTACCCTCACCAAATAAAACTGATTATGCGACATCATCAGATGTTGTTTAAAGGAGAAAAAATGAAAAAGATCATACTTGCTTCTGCTATTGCCTTTATGTGCCTTAGCTCAAACGCCTTTGCCGAAGATGATGGCTATGGTAACGACATTCCACCAGCAAGGTCCGAAGGCACTGTCGATGACGGCTACGGCAACAAACTCCCAGCAAATAATGAACCGGAATACAAGTCTTTTGAAGAAGCCCGTGCTTCGTCTAATGGCTCTTCGTCCGGTTCTTCGACTTCTGCCGATGCTCCGATATTCAATATCGGCTTCCATTTAGGCTTTGGCTTTGGAAATTTGTTGAGCTACCCGTCTAATCCTTTGTATACGGAATACATGGGAAAAAAGGAAGATTGGACAAATTACTCATTTGACGTTGGTGGTATCTTCAAGTATCGCGTCAATAACATGT
Source organism: Fibrobacter succinogenes (assembly GCF_902779965.1). NCBI lineage: Bacteria > Pseudomonadati > Fibrobacterota > Fibrobacteria > Fibrobacterales > Fibrobacteraceae > Fibrobacter > Fibrobacter succinogenes. The sequence goes on from NZ_CACZDK010000008.1 coordinate 5,784, forward strand.
TGATGGTCGTTCCTGAAGTCAATTTGGGCGTTGGTATCATGACAAGAGAAACGGAAAGTGGACGTCACTGGTTCCTTGGTGATTACAAAGTCAGTGAAAACCGCGCGTTTATCAACGTCAACGTCCCGCTTATGGCTCGATTCACTCCGATTAAGTATTTGTATCTCGAAGCCGGTGCTCGTCTGAACTTCAATTTCACGACTGTTCATACACAAGATATTACCGACAAGGATGGCAATCCTTATGAGGTTTGCTTCGCTGGAGAATGCAAGAAAATGTCTGATGAATTGGAAGAATGGAAGGTTAGCTCGTTTATTCCGTCTGCAGTTGCAGGTATAGGTGCCTCGTTCAAGTACAAGAATCGTGAATTTGACGTGGGTATTCGCTTTACATGGGACTTGACGGGTCTTGAAAAGGACGACAAGGTGGATTTCTTCGATCCTAGCGAGGGAAAATATCTTGAAGACGAAAATGGCGAAAAGCTTGTTCTCAAGAATAATACGAAGTGGATGTCGTTCCAGTTTGTGCTGAACTACTATCTGTTCTAATAAATTGATGCTCAAATGATTCTCGAATCTCCCTTTCGTTAGGGAGAATTTTTTTACAAAAAAATTTAGTCCAAAAGCCTGCTAAAAGCGTGTTTATATAGTAGAAGCCTTTTAGCAGGAGAAAAATGGATGAATCATAATCAAGTGGCTTTGTTCGCAAAGCCTGAATTTAATTTGATGCCGCGCGAAAAAATGGAATACGTTGGCGTCAGTGCCTTGAGCAATGAAGAATTGTTGGCAATTATTTTGGGGAGCGGTTGCCACGATTGCGATGTATTCGAGCTTGCTCGGCGGCTTTCCCAGTTCTTATCTACAGAAACATCGGTCCCGACGCTTGCGAGCCTCAAACGAATTCGTGGACTTGGAAAAGTTAAGGCGGCGCAAATCTTGGCGTGTCTTGAACTTTCGGGACGCTTTATTTTAAGCGACAAGGCGATTCCTGTTTCTGTTCCCGAAGATGTGCTTTCGCGGGTCTCGTACATGAAATACGAGTCGCAAGAACATTTAGTTTTAATTTCGTTGAACTCTGCAAATTTCATCATTCGCGTTCATGAACTCACGACTGGGCTTGTGAATCAGACTCCGGTGCACCCGCGCGAAGCCTTTGCTTTAGCCATCGAAGATAGGGCTGTGTCTGTTATCTTTGTTCACAATCATCCATCAGGTTCTTTGGAACCTAGTCCCGAAGACATGTCGATTACTCGGGTCCTTTGTGCATCGGGTAAAATTTTGCAAATCCCGGTTCTGGACCATATCATCATTGGTAAAAGTGGGTTTACAAGCATTTGCAGATGCTGCCCGGAAATCTTCGAAAGCTCTTTTTCTAAGTGAATTTGTGTAAAAAAAAAGAAATGAAATGGCGATTTTAAAGAAGTATGTATTATTTGTCAATTATTTTAACAGACAAAAAGTGCGGACTTTTTTTTAAAGAGTTATATTTCACTTAAACATTACTATGATAAGGACCTCTCTATGCAAGGGTAGGTCAAAATTAAGGAGACTCTATGAAACGAGTAGCAATGGGATTGGCTCTGGCAATGGCGGCATCCGCCTTTGCTGGTCATGCCAATACGATTAACAAGACGGGCTTTGTCGGTGTCAATAAGACACAGTCTGCCCAGTCTCTCGGTCATTCCAAGCTTGTATTTACGGCTTTGGGTGACTATACATTTGGCAATGACATGTTCAAGTCTGAAGGCGATTGGGCTTATCCTTTGGAATATGCACCCGCGAAGCAGAAGGCCGAAGTTGCTAGCTACAATGGTGTTAGTGCTTATGTTGGCTTGGCTATCGGTCTTTTGGACTACTTCGACATTGGTGTAACGTTGCCGGTCTTCTATGACCAGTTCAATGGCAATACGGTATGCTCTAATCAAGACATTGAAGCGAGAACCTGCAATGGAGATCCGCTCTCCTCTACAAAGAAAGGCTACATCGGTAACGTGACTGCTAGCTTGAAAGCTCGTGCTCCGATTCCGGCTGATGTGCCTGTCGATTTCGCAGCTTTCTTCAGATATTCTTTCAAGACATCCAAGAATACCAAGCAGGGTCTTTGGATTCGTGAACCGGAATACATTGCTAAGGAAACGGGTTATGCATTAGCATATGGTACAGCAAAGTCTGTCTTTACTGTCGGTGCTGCTTTGACGTTGGACCTTTCCAAGATTGATGCCATACCTCTCCTCGTTCACTTGAACGGTGGTTACCGCATGTCCATGGACAAGGCTTACTTGTCTTTCCCGTTTGCAAGCGCTGCTCTCGAATTCTACGTTCTTGACTTCCTCTCGTTCTTCGGTGAATTCTACATGGATATCCAGACCGACGACTTCGTATGGAACCATAGCAAGAACGCTAACAATGAAGATGTTGTCCTTCCGGAAAAGCTTGACATGAAGCAGGTTACGGGTGGTGCCGTGTTCCACTTGCCGATCGGTCTTGACATCCAGCTCGGTGCATCTGTTTATGTTGGCAATGACAATTATGTGCATTTTGCTAAGGTTCTTCAGAACGAAGAAAATATTAATACGGCTGGTGGCGTTACTGCAACCAAGACCCGCGTGAACCCGCAGATTGCTTTGTTCGGCGGCCTTACTTGGTCTGGCTTCCTTTCTCCGCAAGACCGCGATGGCGACGGTGTGGCTGACGGTGATGACCGTTGCCCGGATGACTATGGTCATCGTTTGAACGGCGGCTGCCCGATGGGTAACCCGGATAGCGACGAAGATGGTATCTGCGACGCTTGGGTTTCTGAAAAGGGTATGCTTGACGAATTCCGTAATGTTTGCGAAGGCATCGACCAGTGCCCGACCGAAAAGGGTAACAACTCCAATGGCTGCCCGTCTGATGATCCGGACCCGGATAAGGATGGCGTTTGCGATTCTTGGGTAAGCCAGAAGGGTCAGCTTGATCAGTTCAAGGAAATTTGCGAAGGTATCGACCAGTGCCCGGCCGAAGCTGGTACGCTCGTCAACAACGGTTGCCCGGAAGACAATCCGGACCCAGATGGCGACGGTCTCTGCTCTCCGTGGGTCACCGACAAGAACAAGCTTGATCAGTACACTGGCGTTTGCAAGGGCTACGACATGTGTCCGGGTGAAGCAGGTGCTGCCGGCAATAAGGGCTGCCCGTGGGATGATCCGGACAGCGACGGCGACGGCGTTTGCGATGAATGGGTTGTTCAGAAGAAGCTCGGTTACTACTTCGAAAAGGCTGCTGAAGACGAAGCTCTCGCTAAGGAATGGTTCATTGGCAAGTCCTGCAAGGGTCTTGACAAGTGCCCGCTCGAACACGGCGTGCCTGCATATGATGGTTGCCCGCTCCCGGATCCGGACCTTGACAAGGATGGCGTCTGCGATGCTTGGGTCACCGAAAAGAACATGTTCAACCTCTACGAAGGTGTCTGCGCTGGTCTTGACCGCTGCCCGAATGAAGCTGGCGATGACGGATTCGGATGCCCGAAGAAGAAGGCTGAAAAGCTCGAAGGTCTTACCTTCAAGAGCGGTAAGGCTACAATTTCCGCCAATGCTAAGAGAATCCTTAAGGGTGTTGCTCAGAAGCTCAAGGAAGACGAAGCTTACAAGGACCTCAAGATTGTGATCCAGGGTCATACCGACAACCGCGGTAAGGCTAAGAAGAACCTCAAGCTCTCTGATCGCCGCGCTAAGGCCGTTATGAAGCAGCTCACGAAGTTCGGCGTTGCTAAGAACCGCATCAAGGCTGTTGGTCTCGGCTCTACCTGCCCGGTTGACGACAACTCCACGGCAGAAGGTCGCGAAAACAACCGTCGTATTGAAATGCACTTCGTCACACCGGAAAATGACGGTATGAAGTGCGAAAGCAACTACGTTGGTGACTAATACCTTTTAGAGTCTCAAACAAAGCCCCGGGCGTAAAGCTCGGGGCTTTTCTTATAATCGCAGCTACGTTGCCATTTTATCATTCCCGCCTTGTGCGGGAGCTCTGTACTCATTTGCCTCGATCTGTCATCCTGAGCGCAGCGAAGTCGAAGGATTACCCTTACATGTCATTCCCGCCTTGTGCGAGAATCTCTTTTTCGATTTTCTACATTTGGCATATGACAAAACTTGATGAAATTTTGACCGCCAAAAACTTTAGCAATCACGACCTCGTGGAAATGCTCCCTGTGAACTTGAACCATAAGATGGTGCAGAAGGCGCGCCTCGGCAAGAAGCCCGTGCCCAAGCATACGCAGGATCTAATCTTGCAGGCTTTAAACAAACTCTTATTGCAAAACGCCGCCGAAGTCGAAGGCCAAGTTGCAAAGCAATACAAGCGCGTGGAAGTATTTGGAAGCGACGAAGTCGCATAGCTATGAGCGATGGGGGCGGCACGTTGTGCCTTTGAGCTCGCTTCGCTTGGACTGTTCTAATTACAATAAGCTCATACCCCATACCTCATACCCCTGTTTACTAACCACTAACCACTGTCTACTTCCGACTTCCTACTTCCTACTTTTATATAATTACAATATGCAGCAATACTTAGACCTTCTCCAAGATATTATCGATAACGGTGTGGATCGCTCCGACCGCACTGGCACTGGCACCCGTTCTGTTTTCGGTCGTCAGACGCGTTTTGACCTTTCCAAAGGCTTCCCGTGCTTAACGACCAAGAAGCTTCATTTGCGCAGTATCATTCACGAACTGCTATGGTTTTTGAAGGGCGATACGAATATCAAGTATCTGCACGATAACAAGGTTACGATTTGGGACGAATGGGCCGATGAAAATGGCGACCTGGGCCCGGTTTATGGTCATCAGTGGCGTTCTTGGCCGACGCCGGATGGTGGACATATAGACCAAATTGCGAATTTGATTAACAGCCTTAAGAACAATCCGGATTCCCGCCGTCACTTGGTTTGCGCTTGGAACGTTGCCGAAGTGGACAAAATGGCTTTGCCGCCGTGCCATTGTCTGTTCCAGTTTTATGTGGGCGGAGTCGGTGCATCGGGCAAGCGTAAGCTCAGTTGCCAACTTTACCAGCGCAGTGCTGATATGTTCCTCGGTGTGCCGTTCAACATTGCATCGTACTCGCTTTTGACGATGATGCTTGCTCAGGTCTGCGGTTATGAAGCGGGTGAGTTTGTCCATACGTTTGGCGACCTTCATTTGTACAGCAATCATTTTGATCAGGCTCGTGAGCAGCTTTCGCGTACACCGCGTGCGCTCCCGACAATGAAGATGAATCCTGATGTCAAGGATTTGTTCGATTTCAAGTTTGAAGATTTTGAACTTGTAAATTACGATCCGTGGCCGACCATCAAGGCTCCGATTGCGGTGTGATGAACTCTAGTATCGACTTTATAGGCGATATTCATGGGCACTACGATGAACTCGTGGTGCTCCTTAAAAAGTTGGGCTATCAGGAGCAGGGAGGCGCTTATCGCTTTCCGGGTAATGCTCGGACGGTTGTATTTTTGGGGGATTACATCGACCGCGGGAGTCAAGTTCGCGAAACGGTCAACCTTGTGCGTGCCATGCGTGATGCGGGTTCTGCTGTAGCGCTTATGGGCAATCACGAATTTAATGCGCTGAGTTTTTGGCACGAGAATGGAGCCGGTGGGCGACCTTTAAAATCAATTCGTGGCGGCTATTTGCGCGAACATACTTTTAACAAAGTAGCGATTCATGTGAAGACTGTCGAGAGTTATCGCGGGCGCAAAGACGAGTTCGCGGAAATGCTCGATTTTTTCAAAACGCTCCCGTTTTACTTGGAAACGGAAACATTCCGCGCGCAACACGCCTGCTTTGATTTGCATGGCGTACAAGTTCTCAAAGATTTGAATCTCCGTGCTTTTACGGATGGCAATTTTGATGAACTGATTGCACGTGCTAATGACCAATATAACGAATATGATGATTCGCTTTACGAGCCGCTTAGTTTGTTGTTGAAAGGTCCAGAATTGGATTTGCCGGATGGTCTCACGTTCCGGGATGCCGAAGGCGTGCTCCGTAAACGTACGCGTTTGCGCTGGTGGATTGACCCGAAAAATGCAAACTTGCAGGAGCTCAGTTTCCAACCGGGCGTGGAATTACCTCTGGTTGAAGTGCCGCAAGAAATTCATGAACTCGATTTCTATGGCGAAAATGAACGCCCTGTTTTCTTTGGACATTATTGGTTGACGGGATTCCCTGAACTTATTCGTGATAACGTTTGCTGCTTGGATTACAGCGTTGCTGGCTACCGCGGTGATGGGCGCCTTGTTGCATACCGTTTCGATGGCGAACAAAAACTCGATAACCAAAAGTTCGTCTCGGTCGCCGCCGGAACAGCATTATAAAAGCCCATACCCCATAGCCCAAAGCACCGAAGGTGCGACCCCATAGCTGATTGCCTTATTGCTATATTTATGGTATGCTACAATGGGATACGCTTCTTTCTGCAACGCGTTACGGTCACCCGGCCGATCCGGACCCGAACCGTTCTGACTTCCATCGCGATTACGACCGCATCGTTTTTTCTACAGCTTTTCGTCGCTTAGGCCGCAAGACTCAGGTTCACCCGTTCTCGGTGAATGACCATGTTCACAGCCGTCTTACGCACAGCCTTGAAGTTTCGAGTGTGGGTCGTAGCCTTGCGATTACGGTGTATCACTTGATTAAAAAGCATTTGCCGAAGTACGTGAACGAATACCAGTTTGGAACGATTGTGCAGTCGGCATGCCTCGCGCACGATATTGGAAACCCGCCGTTTGGCCATGCGGGCGAAGCGGCTATCCGTGAATGGTTCCGCAAGAATCGTCATTCCGCACCGATGTCCGAAATGAACGACAAGGAAATTGCGGACTTCGAAAATTTTGATGGCAATGCGCAAGGTCATCGTATTTTGAGCAAGCTGGAATACCACTTCCTTGATGGCGGTATGCGCCTTACGTATGCAACCATCGGCTCGATGATCAAGTACCCGCGATTGGCTTATTACGGTTGCCCGACGAGCTTGTTCAGAACCGAAGCTGAACTTTACCGTGAAACGGCGGAAATTCTTGGCATCCCAGAAATTGAAAACGGCGTGTGGGTGCGTCATCCGCTGGTGTACTTGATGGAAGCCGCTGACGACATTTGCTATTCGATTCTCGACGTGGAGGATGCTATTGAACTTGGCATTCTCACGTTTGGAGATGTGCGCAACATGTTCAGTTTTTTGTGCGGTCCGGAAGTGGATATTGACCGTGAATTCGAAGAAAACGGCCAGAACTTTAGAGACTTCCTCAGCAGTATTCGCGGGCGCGCTATCCAGAATTTGATTGATGACGTGGCCGTACTTTTCGTAAAGCATTATGACCGCATTATGGAAGGCTCGCTGGACAAGCACTTGATTGATCTTTCCCGTTCCGATACGATGGAAGGCATTCGCATTGCAAAGCGCTTGGGTGTTGAACGTATTTACCCGGACCGCCGCAAAACAGAGCTCGAAGTCGGTAGCTACACGACGCTTAGCACTGTGCTCGATGCGTTTATCAACGGCGTTTATGATTACCGCCAGAATGGTCGAAACTCGTACCGCGCCAATAGAATTGTACGCTTGATTGGACAAGCAAAAATTGGCCAAAGTGTGACAACTGCCGAAGCGTACCATCAGGTGCTCGACTTTGTAAGCGGCATGACGGACAATTACGCCACGTATTTGGCTCGCCAAATTGGTGGCCTTGCCATGGGTTATTAAAAGTTTTCAGGGGTGTTGCGAAGTGAGTGCGCTGGATATCGGCATCAAAAACGACGCTTCGAAAATTTGGTTGTTCGATTATGACCTCACGCTTTACGGCGAAGAGGAACGTTTTGTTCTAAATTCGCTCGACCACCGCATTGCTGAATTTGTCCAAAAAACGGTTGGCGGAACATTCGAAACCGCAACAGAAATCCGCAAGGATTATCTGCATCGTTTTGGTACAACGCTTTCGGGACTCATGGCGATGAACGGAACGGCGCCTGATGATTTCTTTGACTTTATCCATGAACCGGAGTACTTAGTTTACCCAAAAGTATCGCCCGAAAAATTTACTTTGCTAAAGTTGCTTACGGGGCATCGCTTTGTGTTTACGAATGGGCGAGGGGACTGGAGCCGCGCCGGCATGGCACGCATGGAAATTGCGCCTGCCATTGAAGATGTTTTTGACCTCAAGCTCATGGATTGGGAAGGAAAACCGCATGCAAGCGCTTACGAAAAAATTGAAAAATGGCTTGTGGCGCGAGGTGTTTTGAATAAAGACGCTAAGGATAAGTCTCAAATTGTGCTGTTAGAAGACTCGCTTCGCAATTTGGAACCCGCTCACGAACGCGGTTGGACAACGATTCTTGTGAATCCGAACGTACAAGCGCCCGATTGGGTGGATTTTCATATCCCGCATTTACTAAATTTACGGGAGAAGTTAATTGAATTTAGTGATTAGTATGCAGTGGTTAGTAAACAGGTATGAGGTCGCTTCGCTCTGGGGGCGTGCTAAAGCACTTTGGGCACGCTTCGCTTTGGGTGGTTGCTTATGCTTGTTTGCCCAAAGCACCCCTTCGATGAAACTCAGGGTAAACTCCGGTGCGACCCCATAACCCCAACCCCCATAGCTCTATGCTCGACTTACTTTCCATGGATTTTATGCAGAACGCCCTGATTGCAGCGGTGCTTGTGGCCATTGCTTGCGGCGTGATGGGAACGTACGTCGTCGTAAACCGCCTCGTTTCGCTTTCGGGCGGTGTGGCGCATGCTTCGTTCGGCGGTGTTGGGCTTGCGTGCTTTATCGGTTTTTCGCCAATGCTTGGTGCGCTTGGTTTTGCTTTGGCTTGCGCGATGCTTATGGGCTCGCTCACTTGGCGCGACCGCAAACATGCCGATACTTTTATCGGGATTATCTGGGCTGCGGGCATGGCGCTTGGCGTGATTCTCACGGATTTGACGCCGGGCTACAGTGGTGAAATGATGAGCTTTTTGTTCGGTAGCCTTTTGACCGTGCCAACGGAACTACTTTGGTGGATGGGCGCGTTGCTTGTATTCATCTTGGCTTCTGTTTCCATTTGTTACCGCAACTTTCTTTCAATTTCGTATGACCCGGAATTTGCGCGTGTTCGCGGCATTCCTGTGCTGAACTATTACATGCTTTTGATCGCGTTGATTGCGCTTACGGTCGTAATTGCGGTGCAGGCGGTGGGCATGATTCTTGTAATTGCGCTTTTGACAATTCCTGCGTATATCGCTGAATGTTATGCCAAGAATTTGCTCCAGATGATGGTGATTTCGGTTCTGGTTTCGCTTGTGCTTGTGGTTCTTGGACTTTTGGTCGCGTGCCAGTTCAATTTTGTTGTTGGGCCTACGATTATTGCAGGCGGAGTTGTTCTGTATCTGCTTAATTTTGCAGTAAAAAAGATTATTAAAAAATAGGAGAGGGAAAATGTTTTCTAAATGGCGTATTTCGATCGCTTTCTTGTGTTCGTTCATGGCTACATCGGCGTTTTCTGCCGTTGCCCGTAATTCGTTTGACAACATGGATGTTAAAACGTCTTATTCTGAACTGCTGCAAGAGAAAAATGCTCGTAACGATTCGCTTTTGCCGGCGTTCGATGGTGACAAGGCTTTTGCCGAAGTGCTCCGCTTGAATCCGAATTTCTGGAGTTTGGGTAGCGCCATCAACAAAGAAGAATCTCTTGTGACAAAGCTTCACGTCAGTTTGATTTTTGTAGATGGTACTCGCGAAGACCCGTTCTGCGAACTCGATAAGGATGCCAAAAATACGGCTGATGAATGGAACGTGCGCATCGGTGCGGACTTTGTTTCGGCAGGCTCGAATACTGTGCATATTCACGTGCAACAGTGCTTGGACTATGTTCGCGACCAGCTTGGTTATGCTATCAAGAAGGGTGACAAAATTATCCATGTCCCGCCCAAGGAAACTCTTGAAAAAATCAAGAAGAGCGAAATTCCGGATGCCATTGATATTGATTTGCAACAAACTCTCTTGAAGGCTCACGAAGATGTGAATCTCACCGGCAAATGCCCCAAGGATATCGAAGCCTACATCATCCTCATGAATGTCTATAATCAAGTCAAGAACTTGAAGATGGACTACGTTGTCATCAATGATCAGTTGAACAAGCACCGCAATGGCGGCTCTCGCGTGCAGTCATGCGCTTTCAGCCGCGAATGGAACAAGCGCTATCAAGAAAGCGCCAGCTTCGAATGCGATATCGATAATGACCGTTGCACCTACCGCCAAGAAAACGATGGCGATACCGAATGGTCTATCAACTACGAAAAAGACCGCTTTGAATACATCAACAAGAAGTTCCTCTTCTTCAATCGTAATCCGATGAGCATCCACAAGGGCGGCACGATGATGGACTTGCGCCTCATCCGCCTCTCTACGACACTTTATCTAGAAGCCTACATCAACTTGAAGGGTGAACCTGTGACGCTCGGCCTTATCGTTGTTCCTGGCGACAAGAGCCTCAAGGATTACGAAGACGATCGCCCGTCTTACGAAGAATCCCGCGAAATGATGGAATAATTTTGATTTGTCATTCCCGGCTTCGATCGGGAATCGCTTTTTTTATTGAGAAAATCACAAAAACATCACAAAGTACACTGGAAGGTACAGTGTATTTCTCTTTTGGACAATATCAGGGCTGTTTGAAAGTACAATTCCCATTTGAACGTTGCCTGTTTTTTGCAAATTGTTGAGTGCGCTGTGGATGGTGAAATCTCGTCCTGACTTGACTTCAATAGGAACTGCCGTTAGAGCATCATAATTGTCGATTAAAAAATCAACTTCACCTTTTAGACGGTTGTCGTAGTAATACAGTTTTTTCCCGTGGGCGTTCAATTCGCTCGCAACAACGGTTTCGTAAATGGCACCTAGGTTTATGCTAGGAATATCGCTCATCACGGCGTTGATGTTGTTGCCGTAAAGAATACCTGTCAAAATACCTACATCGTTGAGGTAAAGCTTTAATAAATTCTTTGTGGTGGATTGAACTAATGGAAATTTGATGTCTGTAATCGCTGAAACTTCTAGTGCGACGCCCGCGTTGGTCAGGTATTCAAATTCGTCCTCGTATTTATCGAGTTTGACTTTTTTAGATTCAATTTTGTTGGCGATAATCCGCTTTTTCTTGTTTTCCATCATTGATGGAATAAGATCGTAAATTTTGCGGATTTTCAATTTGTTCTTGTTATCGTATTTGCTTGCGTCTGCGGCGTAAAAGTTGCGAATATCGTCTTGGATCTTGCGAATTTTGACGATGTTTTTCTCTTGAATAAACATGTTTACTGCATCAGGCATCCCCCCGACTAGCAGGAATTTTTTGAACAGATCCATGACTTTTTCATGCATGGCTCCGTCCAAACTTTGCTTGTTCAAAAATCTGTTTTTTAAGCCTTGGATGGCAAATTCGTTGAATCCATTCGCAAGCAGGAATTCTTCGAAATCCAGCGGATACATGTGTACCGTTTCGATGCTTCCTATGGGAATGGATGATGTTTTTGATAAGGCTACTCCGAGGAGAGAACCGCTGGCGATGTATGTAAAACGATCTTCTTGTTTTAAAAATTTGAGCAATGTTAGTAAGCGTGGGCATTCTTGGATTTCGTCTAAGAAAATTAGTGTATTTTCTTTGTTTCCCATTTTATCGCCCGCGAACATGCTAAGGCGCAGATAGAAATCTTCGGTATTTTGAATGTCTGCAAAAAGGCGCTTGTTGAGTGAATCTTCTAGAAGGTTCAGCTCTATGTAGTTCTGAAAATGTTTTTGCCCCATATAGCGAATGATGTACGACTTTCCTATTTGACGGGCGCCATCGATAACCAGCACCTTGTTGGAGCCGTTGGTGAAGTATTCATCGATTCGTTCCTGTATTTTCCGGTAAAGCATAAAATTGCCTTTTTTTAACGAAAGTCGCTACTTTTGCTACTTTTTAATATGTTTTCTGTCTCTAAAATTACACTTTTCAATACAATTTTTCAATAGAAAATACTACTTTTCAATATAATTTTGACCATAAAATGCTACTTTTCAATATGTTTTAGCGCGTCTAAATGCTACTTTGCAATATTTTTGTGCATCGAATCTCGTTCACTGCTTCAAATATTCTTGGACTGCATCAACGAATCGTTGCCCGAACAATTCGATTTTCTTTTCGCCGAATCCGTAAATGTAGTGCAGATCGTCGATGGATAGGGGAGGCGTTGAAACAATTTCTCTTAAGGTCTTGTCTGAAAGTACGACGTATGCGGGCCAGTTGTTTTCTTCTGCAATTTGCCTGCGCACTTTGCGTAGAACTTCAAATAAATCGTCGTTGGCATTGGGTTCTTCTACAAAACTTCTGCTACTGAATTTTTGTTTGTTTTTGGCTCTTGTGGAATGAGTGGCTTCAGATTCTTTTTCAACGGGAATGGCTAATTCGGCACGTTCTTTCCCGAATAGTACGGCGTTTCCGCTTGGCGTGATTTTTAAGTGGTTCCCTTCGTTGTAGGCTATTTCGATATACCCCAAATGCAGCATTTGCAAAAGGTAGTCGTGCCAGTGCTTTAGCGTGGTGCCTGCGCCGGCTCCGAATGTTTTGATTTTGTCATATCCGTTTTGCACAATCTCTTCGCTGCTAAAGCCTTTGAGGATTTGTGCGGTCATCGAAAAGCCTATTTTTTCATTTGTTCGCTTTATGGCCGAGAGCGCTTTTTGCACGAGGATAGTTCCGTTGAAGCGTTGGGGCGGTTTTCGGCAAATGTCGCAGTTCCCACAATTGCCGTTGCTGCTTTCGCCAAAGTAATTGAGCAAGATTCTACGGCGGCAAATCAGCGATTCGGCGTATTCCTGCATGCGATCGAGTTTTTCAGAATTGATTTCTTTTTGCCCGCTTTCGTTTACAAAATTGCGCAGTGTGATGATGTCTTGGAAGTTGTAGAACAGTACGGTTTCTGAGGCGAGCCCATCGCGCCCTGCACGGCCAATTTCCTGATAAAAACTTTCTATGCTCTTGGGGAGATTGTAGTGAATTACATAACGAACGTTGCTTTTGTCGATTCCCATGCCGAATGCGATTGTGGCGCAAACGACATCAATTTTATCGTTAATAAAATCTTCTTGAACCGCGTTGCGTTCTTCGTTGGTCATTCCCGCATGGTATGCTCTAGCCAATATGCCTTTCCCGCATAATTCTTCGGCCACTTTTTCGGTGTTCTTTCGCGATAGGCAATAAACAATGCCTGAATCGCCTTTGTGCTTTGATATTATGGATAAAATAGCCTTTATTTTTTCTTGCCCCGAATAGCCGCGCTTTACATCGAGACTTAAATTCGGCCTGTCGAACGAACTGATAAAGACTTTATGTGAAATTAATCCGAGTTGGTTGATGATATCTTCTTTTGTCAGCTTGTCTGCTGTGGCTGTCAAAGCCATGATGGTGGCTTTGGGAAACTTTTGGTGCAAGCATCCAAGTTGCGTGTATTCTGGGCGAAAGTCGTGGCCCCATTGCGATATGCAGTGCGCTTCGTCGATGGCGAACAAGGGAATGTTTATCCGTTGCAACCATGGAATTTCTCTTTGCAGACGTTCCGGTGAAATGTAGAGAATCTTCAATTCTCCAGATTGGGAACGTGTTCGGATATCGAAGTTTTCGTCTTCGGAATTGGTACTGTTAAGGGCTGCGGCCGCAATTCCGCTGGCGTTGAGCGCATCGACTTGGTCTTTCATTAACGAGATGAGTGGAGATATGACAACCGTTGTCCCTTCAAAAACCAATGCGGGGATTTGGTAGCAAAGCGACTTGCCGCCACCTGTGGGCATTAGTACGAGCGCGTCTTTCCGTGAAAGAATGTGGTTGATAATTTCTTCTTGTTGCGGTCGGAAAGAATTGTAGCCGAAAACGGATTTTAATATTTGGAGCGGAGTCTGCATTGGGTACTTTTGTATTTCATTTTTACAGAATTTAGATACATTTGTGCAGTGTGTCAAGCGGCTTGGTTGCTTGTTTATATGGGCCTTGGGGGAGCTTGGTTTATGGATGTGTTCATTTTGTATAAAAATGTGTTGTTCACAACGGTTATTTTAGTAGCGATGATTTTTTTAGAATTTGCCTAATGTATGAATGTATTTTAGCAACGAGTTTGTTTTGGGGTGCTGTCGTGTAGAAGGAGGATTGATGAGGAAATTTGCATTTCTGCTTTTGGTTGCTGCGTTGATTGCTTGCTCCGAGTCAGAAAACATTGCGGATGTGGACGGCGGCGATGATGTTGCTCAGGAGGGGAGCTCTTTGAGTGAGGTCGTCAATTCGTCAGCTACCGAAAATTCGCAGGCCTCAAGTTCTTCTGCGCTTTTGTCTACAACATCATCTGGTGCCATAAATGCTTCGTTATCGAGCGCAAGCTTGTCCAGTGATTCTAAAGAAGGTCTTTCTTCAAGTTCGTATTATTTGGATTTTTTAGATACTGGAATTCCAGGGAGAGGTGTTGGCGGAGGTTGTGTTGCCTCTTTTTCTGCATCGAATGGTGCTGCTGTTTTTCCTGATTATGCGTGGGGGACGGATGGCTTTCGTCCTGAAGAACTTCCTCGTTCGATTAACGGCTATCAGTTGCTTATTGAAGGACGAACTGCAAAGCTTATTGCAGATGGAACTCCTGCGGAAGATGCCGAAAAGACGGCTAAAAAAGAACTCATTGCGGCGCTAGGATTGGATACGTTGTTCGTTGAAAATCCGTTGAAAGACCGGTCGACTGTTTTTTCGAGGGCTGATGTTGAAAATACATTGAATTATTTCTTTAACCGTGATACTGTCGCGACTTATAAGATAGTCAAGTCTTTTTCTGAAAAAGGAACTTTAGACCGTTCCGAATATTGCGGCATATGGAATGTTTCTCCTAGCAATAGCTGGGGCGGCGAAGAAAGTGCATTTATCCCTTATAGAAACATTTCGTTGTGGGCGAGAACGATCGGTCAACCTGGATGTGCTGCTACCGGCTATGAGTCTGTTCCGCCCACTTATATTTTAAACAACATTTATCGGAAATGTATTGGACTCCCTTATTGCGACGGTAAACAATTTGGTATTATCGAACAAGCCGGTCTTAAAAATATCATAGCTGACACGCTTTACTATTGCGGTACAAGTGGCTGGACGCTTTTGATGAATTACGAAGAAGATACCAAGGATATCCCTTGCGATGAAATTGGCAAAATGTTCAAGAGTACTTCCTTGAATGAACGCTATTATGTTTGCAAGGAAAATGGCTGGAATGTCACTACAAAAATGGATTACGAGACCAAGGACATTCTTTGTGGCGATTCTGCTAAAATTGTTCAAAGTCCGACAGATTCTACCAGATTTTACTTGTGCAAAGATTCAAAATGGAAAATTGCAACTCAATTGGAAAAGGAAACGACTGGAGTTCCTTGCGACCGCGTTGGGAAAATGTTAGAAAGTGAAATCAAAAGTAACGGAGGTGTCATTTATATTTGCCGGGATTCGGGCTGGGACGTTGCGACTTATCGAGAAAAGGACATTGGCGATAGAGCTTGTGATGCGGAAGGTAAAACGGTCCAGGGCCTTCGCGATACTTCGATGTCCTATGTGTGCTACAATAATGCATGGACGGATTTCTACAAGGCGCCTTGCAGTACGGACAACCAAAGACGTAAAGATAGCAATAGAGGGGGTAACGAACAATATATCTGCTACAATGGTAAATGGCATTCCTCAATAGAGTGGAACTGTGATTTTCCGAAGGAATATTACTTTAATCCAAATATTGAGTATGGAACATTGACGGATAGTCGTGATGGCGAAACTTACAGGACTGTTGAATTTAGAGGCAAAATTTGGATGGCCGAAAACTTGAGGTATGCGATTGGAGATTCTTCGCAGAGTTATTCTGCTCAAGAAGGTTGCCAAATTGCAGGCCGTTTTTATTCGATTGAGGCCGCTGCAACGGCTTGCCCTGCTGGCTGGCGATTGCCCGATACGACTGAACTGAATTTATTTTACTCAGACGATTACAATCATCTTTCTATGTATGAGAAAAACTCGTACTTGGCGAAGTTTAAGTCTCAGATAGGTTCACGCTGTAGTGCTTTCTCTTGTAATGAATCGGGCCTTTCGTTTTTGATGCTCGGCCTCTATCCAAAGGCCGAAAATAAAAACTATGAAAATGTTTTATATTGGATTTATGGCGACGATAGTACAAAAGACATCATTTTCCTTTATTTGGGCGATACGTATATGTATTTTAATCAAGCCTATATGGACTTCTATTTACCTATACGTTGCGTGAAAGAATAATTTCGCCTTGTGTTTAAATATTTGATAATAAGGCGATATGGCATGTTTTAAATATAAGAAAAAGAACTTTAAGTGCAGAATTGATAAATGAATTTCATTTTAGGGCTGTTTTTCGTCTGATTGCGTTTGAAATAGCAAATTTTTATTATATATTATGGAAGAAATTTAAGGAGATTATTATGAATAGTTTTGTTAAGGCTTCTCTGATTGCTGCGATGATGACAGCTCCGCTTATGGCCGACGAATCCTTTGGTGGCGTTGGCATCACCATTTATCAGGTGAACGAGGGCGTCCATGTGGCCGAAGTCATTCCGGGCACTCCGGCTGCAGAAACCAATCTCCGTGCAGGTGATGTTATTACCGCTGTTGATGGTGTAAGCCTCAAGGGTCAGAATATTGAATTTTCGAAGGCAAAACTTCGTGGCCAGGTCAATAAGCCGCTGGAAATCACTTATACGAGCAATGGCGAAACCTATTCCACGGTCATCCGTCGTGCTCAGATTACCGTGAAGGACTTGGACAACAAGGCTGTGAAGAACTGGTACGGCGACAAGGATCGCGTGAACGTTCAGGAACTTGAGACGTTTGCAAGCGCTACCGAAAACGACAAGCAACTCGTTGCAGTGCTCAGCCGCGGTAACCTTGTCAAGAATGATGTTTCAGTCGCTTCTGCTGATGTCAATGGCGTTTATGTGGAAAAGGCTCAGACTTCTCCGAAATTCACCAAGGCAACTCCGATCCGCAAGGGTGATGCGACTCTTTGCCTCTTCAACCGCAAGGCTCTTTCGTTTGCAGTTAAGTCCACAGGCCGCGTTGCTGTGACTATCATGAATGCTGATGGCGAACAGGTTGCAAAGCTTGGTCTCGACAATGCTGTTGCTGGCGTGAACACGATCAATTGGAATGGCTCTCAGCTCCCGAGCGGTCGCTACGTTATTTCCATTGACCACAATGGCGCTGTAAGCGGTGCCAACGCCGTGCTGAAGTAATTTTCCGCTTTAATCAAAAATTTGAGGAACGCTTCATATCTGGAGCGTTCTTTTTTTCTATCTTGTGGAACCGTGATTTTGTCCAAAACCCATCGATCCCTGTGGGCCGTTTTTGCTTTTCTAATTGCTGCGGTCTTTGCTCCTTGCTCTTATGGCGAGGACATGACCCGCTTTGAACTCGAAGAGCGCGAACAGCCTGTAGAAGACACGACCGAGGTCGATTGGATGAACGATACGACCGGTGTGGATACGATTGAATATCATGCGGTTGATTTGGTGTATGATGTTGAAACTTCGACGTTCAATTTGAACAAGTCGGCGCAACTCAAGTACCGCACAGCAACGCTTGAATCCGACACGATTTGGATGGACCAAAAGAATCAGATTTTGGCAGCGTCGGGTAACCCGGTGCTTCGCGAAACCAAGAATCCTTCGCTTTCGGGCATGCGTCTCAAGTACAACCTCAAGTCTAAAATAGGTGAGGTCTATTACGCAACGACGTTCCAGGACAACCAGCAGTTGAACGGTATGGAAGTTCGTCGTTTGCCGGATACGCGAATTCAGATTGCTCGCGGTGACTTTAGCACGTGTAACGATACGACGCACCAGCACTTCTACTTTTATGGTCGCCGCATGGTGGTGAAACCCAAGGAGACGATTACCGCAAGACCGGTGGTTTTGAATATTGCCGATGTGCCTGTGGCGGTTCTCCCGATGATTGTGGCACCGCTCAAGAGCGGTCGCAAGTCCGGTATTTTAACGCCTAAGTTTGGTGGTGACCAGAAGCAGGGCTACTACTTGCGCAATATCGGTTTCTATTATGCTGCCAACGATTATTGGGACGCTACGATTTCTGCGGATGTGATCGAAGGTGACGAAGCGCGTTTTGAACGCTCTACGCTTTCTGGTGAAATCCGCTATAAAAAGCGTTATTTGCTGGATGGCTACCTGAAGTACACGAGCTACCTCGAAGAATTCGATTTCAGCAACAGCGGTTACGACATTGCATTTTCGCACAACCAGAACTTGACTCCCGACGCGAAGCACACGTTGAGCGGCCAGGGCTCCTTTGTGAGCGACAGGGGCATCCGTAAGAACAACTCGTTAGAGTCGAGTACGATTTTGAACCAGCAAGCAAACGCCTCCCTTGCTTATTCCGGTAAGTTCGGCAACAACAAGAGCTTGACGGTTAAGGTTTCGCAGAGCCATAACCTTACGACGGGAATGCTCGAACGTAATTTGCCCGATATCCAGTACCGCATGAGCGGTAACCTTTTCAATTTCGAATTGGAAGAAGGCGAAATTGCTGCAGAAGATGGCTCGTTCCAGTCGTTCCTTGAAAAGTTCAATTACAGCTTTACGAATCGATTCAACTACAACATGCGCCGCGATAAAGACTTGACGCTGGATAAGGATACGACTGCGCATTACTTGGGTTACACGGGTACTTATACACTCGATTATTCCGGCCGGCTTTTTGACGTTATCAACATCACGCCGCGCGCCACTTTCACTGGATATTGGACCGGAACTTCTTGGCGTAATCCGAACGATTCTTTGTACAAAAGAAAACGCTACATGAGCTTTAATCCTGAAGAAGGAACATATGGTAACGTAGCCTACAACCACAGCTATAGCTTGACTGCCGATACTAAACTCTATGGTATTTGGGTTCCTGAAATTGGTCGCTTCACCGGTATCCGCCATGTGCTTTCTCCGAGTGTTTCTTACACGTACGCGCCTGAAATTGATACGGTCAAGACGTTCGCGCCGCATCCGCTTTTGGGGCAATCTCCGTACCAGCAAAAACAGCAGACGATTGGCTTTAGTTTGAATAACGACTTTGACATCAAGTACCTCAAGGTGGCTGCAAAAGCCGATACCACTCGTGGCGATTCGACAAAGAAGGCTAAGGCGGTCGAGGATCAGTACGGTACACGCCGCTTGCTTACGACAAGGCATAGTTTCTCTTATAACTTTGCGGCAGACTCACTCAATTTCTCGGACATTTCGTCTTCGTTCGGATTGCAGATTTTGCCGGACTACATGTTTACCATCAATACTCGTCATAGCTTCTATCACAAGTTCGATTCAAATCCGAATAAAGTCAAGTTCCCAGAACTCACGTATTGGGGCTATGAACTTTCAAAGAATTTCCATTGGAGCGGTACGTTTAATGGCGGGCTTCCTTCGCAACTTGAAAAGTACGAAATGTTGAATTGGTCGCTGAGTTTGGATTACCGCTATTCGTTCAGCAGTACCCGCGTGGCAAAGAATTTGTTTAAAGACAATATCTCGCATTCGACGGGTATTTCGGCGTCGTTCCAGCCGACCGTCAACTGGGATGTTTCTTACAGCACTCGTTACGATTATAATGAAGGTAAGTTTGTCTCGCATGAATTTACGTTCAAGCGCGTGTTGCACTGCTGGCAGCTCGATTTTACATGGACGCCGACTGGCCCTGCAGCAGGCTGGAGCTTCTCGGTCTATGTGCGCGACTTGCCGGATATCAAGCTGAATGCTGGCAGCACCGACACGAAGAGTTATGATTAAATTAGACGAAAGAACGCCGCTGCGCGGCTATAGACGACAAATGCGTCCGGCGAATATCGCGACCAAGCTTGCTTGGGCATGATTGAGCCTAGCATTTGGGACTTGTCCAAAGACGAGAGAAGTAGACAGTAAGCAGTAGGCAGCCCTTCGACAGGTTCAGGGACCTGACTAGGTTGGTGAGCTTGCCGAACCATGCCGCAATTATATAACTTCCTACTTCCTACCGACTACTTCCTACTAATCACATCCCTAACCACTAACTACTGTTTACTAATCACCATAGACCAACAACCAATGAATAACGAAATCATTCTTGCCAGCGGTTCCCCGCGACGTTCTGAAATTTTAAAACAGTTAGGAGTCAATTTTCGCGTGGTTGTCTCCGGCGAAGACGAAAAGCCAACAAGTACAAACCCGATGGATTTCCCGCGCGAAAACGCATGCATCAAGGCTTTGTCTGTATCTCGCACGGAACGCGATGCTTACGTGCTCGGCTTTGATACGCTTGTTTTTTTGGACAACATGCCGCTTGGAAAGCCGAAATCCGAAGAAAACGCCCTCGAAATGCTGAAAAAATTGAATAATCGTTCGCATTTTGTGATTACCGGTGTCGCCATTGCCCGCAACGGCGAAATCCTTTGTGCATCCGAAGAGAAAACAGAGGTCATTTTTAGAAACTGTTCCTTACAAGAACTTAAAGATTATGTAAATTCTAAAGACCCGATGGATAAAGCAGGTGCCTACGGCATTCAAACGAATGGGGCGCGCCTGATAAAGTCTATCAATGGATGTTACTACAACGTGGTTGGGTTACCGGTTGCACGTACACTGGAAATGTTGGATAGCTTACAAGTTAAGGTATAGCAAATGATTCAATTGGATGAGAAGAATCCCAACGAACGCCTTGGCGAATTCTTGGCCCGCGTTCGCGAATCTCAAGGACTTTCTATAGAAGATCTTTCTGATCGTACGAAAATTTCGGTGAAAATGCTTCATTTTATTGAAGCGAGTGACTGGAAGTCTTTGCCGGTAGAAGCTTATGTCCGTAGTTACCTGAATTCTGTAAGTACTAAGCTCGGCTTGGATCCCAAGGGCGTTCTTAAACTGTATGCTGAAGAAGTCGGTTCGAATTTTGTCACGCCTGACATGGAACCGATGAAGAATATTGCTCCGATGACGGATGAAGAAAAGCAACCGCGCAGTAAGGCTGTGCCTATAGCGATTGTGGTTATCGTGGCGCTTTTCATTGTTGGGCTCCATTTTGTAACGAAGGGCGATGCTGCTGATAGTAATGCCAATCCGCCAGCGGTGGTTGCTGCTGAGGATTCTTCCGAAATCAGCCAGGACATGCCTGAAGGTGCCGAAGCGGTTCCCGCGGATTCCATCAAGGACGAAAAGAATGAGACTGTGACGCAGGCTGATGTCGATAAGGCTGTGAAAAAAGCTGAAAATCTCCCGGCTTCTGCAACGATTTTCATTTCGGCATCTTCCAAGAAAGATACCGTAACAGGTCCGGTTTCTGACAATGGCCGCACGAAGATTGAACTTGTGGGCTCTGGTGAAATGCGTTCTTGGGTGGGCATCAAGCGTGACGAAGACGATGACGAATTCGTAAAAGAAGCAAACATTGCTACCGTCGATAACAAGCTTGTTTATACCGCAAGTGGCACGTTGTATATCGTTATTGGCGAACCGCGCGCTATTGGCAAAATGTACTTGAACGGCGTTGAAACCCCGCTTCCTGTGCCGAAGTTTGGCCGTGTGGCCCGCTTTAGCGTGTTTGACGGTCGTGTGCTCAAATAAGAGGTGTTTATGCGTTCTTCTAAGATTTCTCGCAAGACGAGTGAAACTGATATCCAACTTTACTTGAACTTGGACGATGCCTCTAGAGGCCAAATCAGTTCGGGTTCGGGTTTCTTGGATCATATGCTAAACTTGTTCCAAGTACATGGCGGTTTCCACCTTGATTTGACTTGCAAGGGCGATACTGAAGTCGATATGCACCACAGTATGGAAGACATTGCGATTGTGCTTGGTCAGGCGCTCGTTGAAGCTCTTGGCGACAAGAAAGGTATCGAACGCTACGGTTTTTACTTTGTTCCAATGGACGAGGCGTTAAGCCGCGTTTGCATTGACTTTAGCAACCGCATCGGTTTTGTCTGGAACGTAAAGCTCCCGGCGGCAACTGCAGGCGGAATCGAAGCCAGCATGTTCGAACATTTCTTCAAGAGCCTTTGCGAAAATGCCCGCATGAACCTGCATGTGGAACTCTTCTACGGCAATGACAACCACCACTGCCTGGAATCCATTTTCAAGGCTTTTGCTCGTGCCGTTGCAATGGCAGTCGCTCCTTCGCGAAACGTAAAAGGCATTCCCAGCAGCAAAGGCGTGCTGTAAGAAAAAGTCACTAAATTTTTAATAAAGGGCAGGACTGAGGTTCTGCTCTTTTTTTTGTGTGATAGCCGTCACATTAAAATGCATGCTTTTTCTGGTGACATAAATTTGCATGTTTTTTTTATTTTGGTGGCTTTTTTTGTCACAAAAATAAGAAATTTAAAATAATTAATTGCGCATATTCACTCTAGGATTTTTTGTAAAAAAATTTTATGTTTTGCTCGGTGTGTATGGACTAGGAGTGCTGTGGGCATGAATGTTTTGTCAACAACTTTAAAGATGGTTTGTTGTCCTTTGCCGGTACACGATCTTGCCAAAGCAAAGAAAGACGAATGTATTCAAAATGCAATAATAAACGCGCAATTGTATATGATTGCTAAGAAACCTTTGGTTTATTTTAGCAATGTAAATGTTGACAACAAAAAAATTGATCTTGATCTCGTAAATGCGTATGATCGAGTCAGTATTTCAATCCCGTTAGATCAGCCGATTTTTAAACCGGATGGTGAGAAGACTTTTGTTTTCGATGTGCGTTCTGCAGACAATAGTTCTTTCGTAGAAAACTATCCTGTGGAAAATGCTTGCGAAATTTATGTTTATGCAATTGAAAATGCTTTATATGAAAAGCTGACTGAAAAAAAGTTTAACGAAAAGAAATTAAGAAAGCACCTTAATGCCGATAGCTTTGTTGTTAGGCTGACTCCTGAAAAACTTTTGTTTTTGTATTTGGATAACAGACTTCGAATCCCGAATTTCGATAAAGCACAGAAGAATTTTTGGGATTTTGAAGTAATGTTTATAGATAAAATACCGGCTCCTTGTATGGCTGATGGTTGCTGTAATTACGAGTCGTTTATGAAAGTAGTTCAATCGGAAATCGATGAGTACGAAAGTGATCTAGAAGATACTGTTTTGCTGTTCTTTAATGCTCAAGAATGTGATAGGAGCCTTTTGATTGCTAATGATACTTCGTTCAACGATTTTCAAAAACGTTTAAACCCGAAAAAAATGCCATCGGTTGATTTGCTTTCTCTAAAGACCGAAGTGTTCTTTATAGATAAATTTAAACCGAAATGCGACGAGATGCAATTCCACGAATATTTTGAACGCAAGGGTTGCTCTGGAATTTCTGAATATGATGTTATTGATTACGCCATAAATGATAGTATCAATCTTGTATTGAGGGATATGAAGTGGTTTGGCGGGCTCAATGGCAATTGCTTGGTTTATTGCAAGAATTCTCAGTTGAGTGTTATGAATCCTGCGGATTTTAACGACTTGCTCGAAAGAAAATTTTTAGAATCGGTCCTTTCTTATTAACAAATCCTCAATTTAGAGTATATATTTTCTTTTGATGCGGATTTAAACCCGTTCAGAAGGAGATATATGGCTTTAATGATTATTCAGCTTTTAATAGTGCTGTTGGCGCTTTACGTGGGCTCGCGTTACGGGAGCCTTGCACTTGGGGCTATTTCTGGAATTGGTCTTGCGATTCTCGTGCTTGGCTTTGGAATGCAACCGGGCAAGCCTCCAACAGATGTCATTTACATCATCATAGCGGCGGTGACTTGTGCGGGCATTATGCAGGCGTCGGGCGGCATGGATTGGCTTATCCAGATTGCGGAACGCTTGCTGCGTCGGCATCCGGATTACATTACGTTTCTTGCGCCGCTTTGCACGTTCTTTTTGACAGTGCTTGTGGGAACGGGCCATGTGGTTTATACGTTGATGCCGATTATTTGCGATATCTCGCTTAAAAAGGGAATTCGCCCAGAGCGGCCTTGTGCCGTAGCTTCGGTGGCGTCGCAGGTGGGCATTACGTGTTCACCGATTGCGGCTGCGGTTGCTTCGTTTGTCATTATTTCTAACGCGAATGGATTCGAAATAAACAACTTGCAGGTCATTGCGATTACGATTCCCGCATGTGTTTGCGGAATTATGGCTGCTGCGGCAATCTCGTACAGGCGAGGGCTGGACCTCGATAAGGATCCGGCTTATCAGGCGCGCTTAAAAGATCCGCAGATGAAGGAGTATATGTTTGGTTCTACAGCTTCCGTGCTTGATAAGGAGGTGACGAAAGAAGCAAAACGTGCGGTTTATATCTTTCTTGCAGCGCTTGCGGTGATTGTGATTTTCTCTATTTGCCAAATTTCAGGTCACGACATTCGCCCCAAATTCCCGACAGGAAAGATTATCGATGGCGTTGCGCAAGTGAAACCGCTTGCAATGAGCCTTCTTATTCAGATTGTCATGATTTCTGCAGCGGCGTTCATGATTCTTTGTTGCAAGGCGAATCCCAAGAAGGCCGTGTCGGGAGCGGTGTGGCAGAGCGGCATGGTTGGGTAGTTGCCATTTACGGGATTGCGTGGCTTGCCGATACGTACTTTGCAAATTACATGGATGTGATGCAGGGCGGGCTCAAGAATGTTGTACAACATTATTCGTGGTCAATTGCGTTTGCGTTCTTTGCAGTGAGCGTGCTTATCAATTCGCAGGGGGCGGTGGTGGTTGCGATGCTTCCGCTAGCCTATAGCCTTGAAATTCCTGGGCCGGTACTTTTGGGCGTGCTCCCGAGTGTTTATGGATACTTCTTTATTCCGAACTATCCGTCCGACATTGCGACTGTGAACTTTGATCGTTCGGGCACGACCGTTATCGGAAAGTATTTGCTGAATCACAGTTTTATGCTGCCGGGCTTAGTGAGCGTCATCGTTTCGACGATTGTCGGCTCGCTTCTCGTGAAAGTGTTTTATTAAAGGAGATTGTCGTTCTGGAGGCCCGTAGGGCCGATTGAATCCCTAATGTTAGCCCTTGTCAATTGAATAAGCTTCTGCTCAGGAATCCCGATATAACGACGGAAGTATTGTCGGCTCGCATTACTTGTTAGGCAAAATCCAGCTTGGCGTTGGATATTGGTTTTAATCAATAGCATTGCCACTCTGGATGCGTTCAAGATGACAAACGAGGAGCCTCATACCTCAAAGCAACCGTAGGTTGCGACCTCACAGCTCAAAGGGGCGTAAGCCCCGACTTCATTACACCGGCGTTTTGCTTTTTTCACCGGCAATTTCACGAACGAGTTTCGGTACGAGGTAGCCGGGGAGTTTTGTGCGTATTTGCGCGATGAGTTCGTGGGCGCGTTCATCACTGATTTCAAAATGGGCGACACCTTTTGCGTGGTCGAGTTGGTGCAAGTAGTAGGGAAGAACGCCTTGCTCAAAAAGTTTGCGACACAAGCGTTCTAGTGTTTCGGCGTCATCGTTTACACCTTTCAGCATGACGCTTTGATTCAAAAGCGTCCAACCGCTAAACTTGAGCTGCGCAAAGACGGCTGCGGATTCTTCGTCGAGTTCATCGGGATGGTTCACGTGTACCACGAGCACGCAATTGAATCGTGCGGGGAGTTCGCGCAAAAGTTCAAAATGTTGCATCACAAGATCGGGGCGCATCACGGGGAGTCTCGTGTGGATGCGGAGCGTCGTGACAGATGGGTGGAATGCAATTGCTTCCACGAGATCGCGGAACGGTCCCGGCCCAAGTGTGAGCGGGTCTCCTCCCGAAAGAATGACTTCCCAAATGTTTGTGTGGACATCGAGCCAGTTGGAAACTTCACTCGCAATATTTTGCGTGTCCTGGAAGGGGTAGTTGCGCCTAAAGCAGAAGCGGCAACGCACACCGCAAGCTGATGTCGAAACGATAAGGGCGCGGTTCTCGTATTTTTGCAAGATGCATTCGGACTTGCCGGCCAGGAGGTCGCCTACAGGGTCATCCACAAAGCCGGGCGCTTCTATAAGTTCATCCTTGCTGGGGAGAACCTCGCGTAGCAGTTTGACGGGATCGCTTGATTTCTTGATAAGGTCTGCGTAATGCTTGGAACAGTTAAAGGCAAACGAAGGGGTGAGGTCTAGGTTTGCTTGCATTTCGCTTGTCAAACCTGCAAAATCTTTGCCCAAATAGTCTAAAAATTCAGAAATATGCGTGAAAGTTTTAACAGAATTGTCCATTATATTGCTAAATTTAGAATCAAAAACCAAAAGAGGATAATATGGGTACTGTAAGCACCAACGAATTCCGTAAAAAATTGAAAATCATGGTTGATGGTCAGCCGTATGAAATCATCGAAAACCAGTTTGTGAAGCCGGGTAAGGGTCAGGCTTTCAACCGCGTTCGTATCAAGAACTTGGTGACTGGCCGTACTCTCGAACGTACTTGGAAGAGCGGTGATACGGTGGAAGAAGCTGATGTGACCTACACCGAAATGACTTACCTCTACAACGACGGTTCTACTTGGTACTTCCTCAACAGCGAAACTCAGGAAACTGAAGAAATCTCCAAGGAAGCTCTCAATGGCTGCGAAGTTTGGCTCCTCGATGGCGCTACTGTCGAAGTCACTTGGTGGAAGGATCCGAAGACGATGGCTACACTTCCGATCGAAGTTATCCCGCCGACCTTCGTTGACTTGATGATCGTTGACGCTCCTCCGGCAGTTCAGGGCAACACCAGCGGTAACGTGATGCGTGAAGCTACTCTCGAAACTGGCGCTAAGGTGATGATTCCGCTCTTCATCGAAAACAACACCAAGATCCGCGTCGATACTCGCGACGGTTCTTACCTCGAACGCGCAAAGTAATAAGACCGCTCGGCTCTATTGTGGGCGAAGAACCTACGACTTCGCCTCGCTCTCGCAAAAGCATGCAAAGCGAATACCGCAAAATTGAGCTTGCTCAATTTTATGGTTGAGCTGAAGCTGCGGACGCTGCAAGCGTCAACCACGCTCGGTTAATACCGGGCGTTTTTTATTAATCGCGGATTATGTGTGCGAAGTTGTTAGCGAGCGATCTTAATGGCTAAGTGGAAATTGTGGCTCGTTGTGACGATATTGTCGTCATCGTCAGAATCATATTTGCCGAAAGAGTAGCTGAATGCTGGACCGATTCTCCAGCGATTATCGATCCAGAAGTCGTAACCAATTTCAAAGCGGACAAAGGTGTTGTCGAAGATTTCTAGATCTTCCTTGGATGAGGAGTAAACGATGCCAAAGCTGTCGTCATCGTCTTCTTGTGCCCTTTCGGCGGCGCCACCAATGCAAAGCCCTAAATACAGACCGTAAAGGGCGCTTTCCTTGTCCTGAAATGGATAAAATTCGGCACCGAGCCCTAATAGGCCCCTTACACTTATGGCGTCAATTTTATCTTTATCCCGCTTTGGGTAGGGACCGCTGTATTCGCCAGAACCAACTCCGATTCCAAGGGCTCCATAAACGGAGACGATGTTAGCAAAGTAACGCCCCAGTCGTACTTCGGCATACGGGAAAGACAAACCGCTAAATTTTTGAACCGACTTACCGTTTCGATCGTTTGCAGAATAGTTTAGCGACGTGTGGCCGATCGCGAGTTCCGCTGAAAAATAGTGTCCAAGATAGACGTGATTGCTGAGGTTCGTTTTGTGTTCTGAATATTGGGCCGCTGTTATCTGTCGATTTTTTTCTTCGGTTGACGCTATGCTGCTGTCGGCAGTCTCAGATTTTTTTTGTTCGATTTTTTGAACAAGAGCGGAATCGATATTCCCTTCACCGGCTTGTTTGTTTTCAACATATGCGCCCATATCCCAGGCGCTAGCGGTCGATGCTAAGAGGAATACTAAAAACGAGGTCACAAAAAGTCTTTTTGTCATAGGATTTGTTAAAAATTTTTCGTGATTATAGACTTTGTAAAAAATACATTTTTTAATCCTTCCTACAGATGTGAAGGATTAAGATTTCTTCTGTTGTATAATATTTGTGCTGTTGTTATTAGTGGGAGAAGAACCTACGTCTTCGTCTCGCTCTCGCAAAAGTATGCAAAGCGAATACCGCAAAATTGGGCTTGTTCAATTTTATGGCTGAGTTGAAGCTGCGGACTCGGCAAGCGTCAACCACGCTCGGTTCATTCCGGGCGTGTTTTGCTTACGGCGCCGACGGCGCTTCTGAAGACTCTCGCGACTTCGTCGGGATTGTCGCTTTTGAGCCAGCTCAGTGTTTCCGTGCCGCGGTAGCTCCAGGCGAAAATATTCTTGATGCCTGCGGCGCGGCTTTCTTCGACAGCGATGGCGAGGTCGTTTTCGCGGCCGGCTTCAATCTGGTAAGCTTTTATCCACATCTGTACGGATTTGCCGTAGCGGTTCGCGACCTCGACGAGCTTATTTGCGGTTTCGCGATATTTTTCGCGAACCCACTCTTCGCTTGCCCCGCGTTCCCAGTACGGGTCGCTTGCGATTTCATCGACCGCGACGAGACTGGCGACGCGTCCCCAGTCGTCGAGCCCCGCCGGGAACCACGGCGGGAGCATGCAAACGCAGTTGCGTTTGCCGCGGGCGTGAACGTCCTCGGCCATTTCTTTCAGAAAATCAATAAGCGAATCTTCGCGGAACTGTTTTACGTCATCTGTAAGTTCGGCGGGCATTTCGTACCCGAAGCGTGCACGGAACAACTCGTGGCATTTTTCGCAACGGCAGCTCCAGTTGCTAAGCCCGCCTTTTTCAAAATAAAAATGCGGCTCGTCCCAGAAAATCGTAGAAACGTCCGTATCGCAAACCGTTGCAATCCACTTGTGCATATAAGCGCGGAACTCCGGGTGGTTCGGGCAGGCGGCGACTTTCGGTTTCCCGTCGAGGGCGACTTGGCACATGTCGTGATTGCGTGCCGTGAGTTCCGAATAAGCTTCACCGCCAAACACGCGGCCAACGCCCCACGGGTTCACGTAAACAGAAAGCCCCATGGCGGCAGACTCGTTCACGATCTGCTTCATGGTGTCGTAGTAATATTGCAGGTCTTCTTCGCTCCACGTATGGAGTACTGCGTTGAATCCCGCTTCTTTTATATGTACAAGGTCCATGCGTGCGAGCTTCGGAGAGCGCACACCAAAATAGCTGACGCCTTTAATCACGGTTGAAAACCTCTGTTAAAATCCTCTGTAGCTCTTGTGCTGGGTCCACTTGGCCCATTGCGGACAACCGTTCTTGTGCAGAACGTTTTCGAGCGTGGCGCACCATT
The DNA here is from genome assembly GCF_902779965.1 of Fibrobacter succinogenes. Classification (NCBI taxonomy): domain Bacteria; kingdom Pseudomonadati; phylum Fibrobacterota; class Fibrobacteria; order Fibrobacterales; family Fibrobacteraceae; genus Fibrobacter; species Fibrobacter succinogenes. Next base: position 35,068 of record NZ_CACZDK010000008.1, read on the forward strand.
CTTCTTCGCTTACAGGGCGCCTGATCCAGAACGTGCTTTCGTCCCTGGAATCTTCGGGGAGCGGCATGTCGTCCGGGATGATTTCGATAATCCAAGATTCCGGAATGCCGTTGTGGAGTTCCTTGCTGAATGCAAGGTTCTTCTCGGTCGCGTGGTTGGCATGATCAAAGATAATCAGTGCCGGCGATTGACCAATGATGAGTGCAGATTCCAAAAGGCTCTGGGCGCTTTCGATGGAATTGCATGTGTAGAGGGTGGAATCGTCTGCCATGTTCCCATGCTCTAAAAGCCAGCGGAAAGTCCACTGGTTTAACTTGTCTAAACTGCCGGGCGACGATGGCGTTATAAAAAATATGTGTCCCACGCTTAAAGTATAGAAAGTTTATTGTTAAATTATGGAGTGAAAAATAGAATTGACCTTGAAAAATATGAAATTCCCAGATCTTGGCGAATTTAGGTTCGTCAGTAAAATTTTGGATGGAGTCGCTCCCTTAAAAAGCGATTCGCCGGCGCACCGCAGTTGGTTGTCTGCCGGGGATGATTGCGCCATCTTTGATGGCTGGCTTGCAACAAAGGATCTCTCGGTCGAGAACACGCACTTCAGGCTAGACTGGTCTAGTCCTGAGCAGGCGGTCGAGAAGCACATTGTCTCTAACGTATCAGATGTGTCTTCGATGGGCGGTCGCCCCTGCATTGCGCTCTTTGGCCTTTGCGTGAACAAATCCTGGAGTAAAGAAACTTGCGATCGAATTGCTAAAGCGGTATCGCAAGGCTTTGCCAGAAGAGGAATTACGTTGATTGGGGGTGATACGGTTTCGGGCGATGTCGGGATGTTTTCGACAACCCTTCTCGGTAAGACCGACGATGGAACAACGCTCCTCCGTAGCGGTGCAAAACCGGGTGACCGCGTTTTTGTAACGGGAACTCTTGGTAAATCTGATGCCGGACTTTGGCTTTTGATGAACCATCCCGAGGAGGCTTCTCGCTTCCAACGGCTGGTCGATTACCATTTGTCCCCGCAAATTTGCGAAGATGCCGGAGTGCAACTGGTAAAGCAAGGGGTGCGTGGCGCCTGCATGGATATTAGCGACGGGCTCAGTTCCGAGGCGAACCATTTGGCGCTGTCTTCGAGCGTTTCTATCGAAATTGACGAAGAAAAATTGCCGATTGATCCCGATGTAATTGAAATGTGCGATTATTTTGGGCTTTCGCCCCTTAAATTTGCGCTAAATGGGGGTGAAGAATATCAACTTCTGTTTACATTTGATGGTTCAAATAGTATATATTTAAAAGGTACGCCCAAAATTGCCGAAATTCATGAAATTGGATTAGTCAATTCGGGGTGTGGTGTGTTTTTCAAAAAACAAGTCGGTGGAAGGATAATTTTAAACGCTCAGGCGTGGTCACATCTATGAAGGATTCAAACAGCTTAGGACAGTTGCTGGTTCGTGTTAACCTGATTAACGAAGACCAGTTGAAGTACGCCGAAGACGAAGTCAAGTACCAGGCGCAGTTGGGGAAAAAGGTGACCCTTGTCCAGATTCTTGTGAAGGCTGGCATGGTCAAGCAGGAACAACTGACTGATATTCTTGGCGTTCAGATGCAGAGTGTCACCAAGAAGCGTATTGGTGAAATGCTCTTGGATCAGGGCTTTATTACCCAAGATCAATTGAATGAAGCTCTTGAAAAGCAGAAAACGTCGGGGGGTAAACGTCTTGGTCGAGTGCTCGTTGATTTGAAGTTCATCGACGAAAAGAAACTCACGGACATTCTCTGCTGCCAGTTCGAAGTTCCGTTCGTAAAACTCGATGCCATCAAACTGGATGATAAGGTTTACGAATACATTTCGGAAGACCAGTGTAAGACGCATAAGATTGTTCCTCTTTATGTGACTAAGGATTCCCGTCAGGCACTCGTGGTCGCTATGGCCGACCCGACGAACGTGCGCTTGAGGGACTCCATCAAGTTTAAGGTCAAGAAAAACGTTGACGTTGTCATGGCTTCCGAACAAGACATCAAGAAGACGATTGATATCTTGTTTGCGAACCACGGCCCGGCTGAAGAATCCCTTGCTGATCTTATCGGGTCTTCTGGTGATGACGAACTTGAAACTGTCGAACGCGGTCAGGGCAACAGCGACGAACCGGAATTGACCGACGAAGAAGGTCGTCAGGTCGTGAAAATCGTGACAACGCTTATTCACGAAGCTATTGCCCGCCATGCATCTGATATTCACCTTGAACCGCAAGAAACATTCCTCAAGTTGCGCTACCGTATCGATGGTGACTTGCAGGTGATGTCTCCGATTCCGGCACGTCTGATGCCGCAGATCCTTTCGCGTATTAAGCTTTTGTCCAAAATGGACATTGCAGAAAAACGTAAACCGTTGGACGGACGTTTTACCGTGCGTTACAAGGGCGCCGAAGTTGACCTTCGTGTGAGCTCGTTCCCGATTTCTCTGCGTAAGCGTGGTGTTTGCGAAAAAATCGTTATGCGTATTTTGGACCCGAACTCGGGTCAGTTCCCGCTAAAGGAAATGGGCTTCGACCCACGTGTGCTCAAGCAGTTTATCGATGCTATTAATGCTCCTAACGGAATTGTGCTGGTTACCGGTCCGACGGGTTCCGGTAAATCTACGACGCTTTATGCTTCTATTCGTGAAATTCTTGACTCGACGATCAACATCTCGACGATGGAAGACCCGGTGGAATTGAATATTGATGGTGTGAACCAAGGTCAGATTAACAATGCCGCAGGCTTTACTTTTGCGGCGGGCATTCGTGCCTTGCTCCGTCAGGACCCGGACGTTATCATGATCGGTGAAATGCGTGACCAAGAAACCTCGACGATGGCTATCGAAGCTGCTTTGACGGGTCACTTGGTCTTCAGTACGCTCCATACAAACGACGCTGCAGGTGCTTTCCCTCGTTTGCTCGAAATGGGATTGGAACCGTTCCTTGTTTCTACCGCAATTAAGGGCGTCTTGGCTCAACGTCTTGTGCGCCGCATTTGCAAGAACTGTAAGGAACCGGTCGAGATTTCTCAGGAACTCCGCGATGAACTCCACCTTTCTCCGGACATGCAGTTCTACCATGGCCGTGGCTGCGAAAAGTGCGATGGTTCGGGCTTCAAGGGCCGTTGCGGTATTTACGAGTTCCTCGTGCCGAATGAATCTGTACGTAACCTTGTGATTAAACGTGCTTCCGGTGACGAAATCAAGCGCGAGGCCATCAAGTCTTGCGAAATGATTACGCTCCGTATGGACGGTATCAACAAGGCGCTCCAGGGCCAGACCACTTTGGAACAGGCCATCGGCGCATCTACTGCGGATGAGTAGTCGCTAGGTTATAGGTGACAGGTAGTGTGAAATAGACAGTAATGCATTGAAAAAAGCTTTTTCGCATTGTTAAGCCCGCTTCGGCGGGCTTTTTTCGTCGCATATGGTTCACTGTTCTTCGCTTCTAACCACTAATCACTAACCACTGTTTACTAAAGCGAACCTCATCGTTCACTTCCTACTGTCTACTTCCTACTTGTACTTTCGCTACGCTCAAGCCCCAAATGCTGGCCTCGGTCATGTCCAAGCAAGCTTGGCCGCGACGCTCGGCCTACGCATTTGTCTAACTTCCTACTAATTACTATATTGCACATCTGTATATCGACTAGAGGTGCAGGATGGCAAATATTGTAGATGGTAGTGTTTTAGATCGTGAGTTGAATCCGGAACAGGCGGCTGCCGCAAAGAAAATTAACGGCCCGATGCTGATTCTTGCTGGTGCTGGTTCTGGAAAGACGCGTTGCATTACTTACAAGATTGCCCATTTGGTTTCGTTCCACAATGTGGAATCCAATCGCGTTTTGGCGGTGACCTTTACGAACAAGGCCGCCCGCGAAATGAAGGACCGTATTCAGAAACTGTTGAATAATCGCTTGCCTTTTATGTGGATGGGCACGTTCCACTCCGTGTGCCTTAAGCTTTTGAAACTCTGCCTCGCAAAAGATTTTGTGATTCAGGCGCTTGGCGGAAAATGGTTCGATGCGAATTTTTCGATTTATGATGATGATGATCAAAAGCGAATCCTCAAGGAAATCTTGAAGGACGATTTGGGCGACGATTACGATGCCGCCGAACTGAAAAAGGTTCACGGTGCGATTTCGCGCTACAAGAATACGATTTTGTACAAAGGCGACAAGGCAACATTGCAGACTCCGGATATCGCGATGCTGAATGCTGAATTCGCCGATCAGGAACGCAATGCCCGTTACTATGCCGCTTACCAGAAAAAGCTGTCGGAATCGAACGCGATGGACTTCGACGACTTGCTTTTCAATACGGTCAAGATGCTCCAAATGGTGCCGGAGCTTGTTCGCCATTTACGTCATCAGTTCCAGTATGTCGTGGTCGATGAATACCAAGACACGAACGATGTGCAGTACGAACTTTTGAAATTGCTCATCAATCCAGAAACGAAGAATGTGACGGTGGTGGGCGATGACGACCAAAGTATTTACGGCTGGCGTGGCGCGAACATCAAGATTATTCGCAATTTCCACCGCGATTTCGCTCCGGTGACGATTGTAAAGCTGGAACGCAATTACCGCTCGACTGCAAATATTGTGAAGGGCGCGGGTTCTGTGATTGCGCATAACGTCCGCCCTGCAGAAATGCAGAAGAACGTTTTTTCCAAGGAAGAAGAGGGCGAACTCATTCATGTGCGCTATTTCGAGGATGACCGTTCCGAAGCATCGAATATTGCAAAGGCTATTGCGCAAGCTGGTCCTGATTTTTATGCAAAAACGGCTGTATTCTACCGCACGAATGCACAGTCCCGTGTGCTCGAAAAGGCTCTCAACGACTTGCGAATTCCGTCGGTGATTTTTGGCGGCACAAGATTCTGGGACCGCAAGGAAATCAAGGATATTTTGGCGTACTTGCGCGTGCTCGCAAATGAAAAAGACGATGCCGCCTACTTGCGTGTGATTAACACTCCGCCGCGTGCTATTGGCAAGACGACTGTCGAAGGCGTTCTTGCAAAAGTGAAAGCGGGCGAGGGCTCGTTATGGGATAACCTCTTGGCCGAGGCTAATGGCACAAGTCGTGGCGCTCCAAAGCTTAAAGGCTTTACTGACCTTGTGATTCGCTGGAAAAACATGATGAATTCTGGCGAAACGCCGCTCCCGATTCTTGCCGAAACGATTATCAACGAAACGGGCTATAAAGATTTCTTGCGCAAAGAAGATGAAGTCACCGCCGACGAACGTATTGCAAACTTGGACGAAATGATTAACGCTATTCGCGAATTTGACGAAGATCATCCGGGCGCAACGCTTGATGCGTTCTTGCAGGATATTTCACTTTTGACGGATGGCGACAAAAAGGTCGATACGTCGAAGGGCCTTGTGACGCTCATGACAATCCACATGGCGAAGGGCCTTGAATTTAATACGGTTCACCTTGCAGGCTGCGATGATGAAATCTTCCCGCTGGTGCGCGGAACGTCAATGCTTTCGATGGCCGAAATTAACGAGCAGATGGAAGAAGAACGCCGCTTGTTCTACGTGGGTTGCACCCGTGCTGAAAAGAAACTTTATCTGTACCATGCGGAACGTAGGTTTTTCCAAGGCAACATCCGTCCATTTGCTCCGTCCCGATTCCTTAGAGAATTGGATCCGTCTGTTGTGGACTTTACGCCGTGTTTGAATACGCGTCCGGGCGTGCCTGATTTTGTAGGCAATACGCGCTCCAAGCCTTCATATGGTTCGTCGAATTTTGGTTCCCGTCCGTCTTATGGTTCGTCAGGATCTTATGGAAGTTCGCGTTCGTCTGGCTCTTACGGCGGCAATTCGTATGGCTCGCGTAGCGGCTCCGGTAGCTATGGCGGTTCATCATATGGCTCTTATGGTTCGCGCCCGGCGGCGGTGCCTGCTTCTATCAAAAAGAACGACAAGCATATCGTCTATCGCAATCCGATAAAAGTGGCTTCACCGAAGCCTGCGGCTCCGAGTGGCCCGAAAGTTGTTTACGATGAATATAGCCAGGTTGCAAACCAGAATCCCTATCAGGCCGGTGTACGTGTTCGACATTCTAAGTACGGCAATGGCGTTATCATGAAGGCTTATGGCAGTGGCGACAACGCTCGCGTTGATGTTCGCTTTGATCGAGAAAACATCAATCGCACTATTATCCTCAAGTATGCCGCATTGGAAGTGATTGGGTAGCGGCTTTGCCGCTATGGGCTATGAGCTCGGAGCAAATGCTCCTATCAGGTCGCTTCGCTTTGAGCATCTCTAATACCCCAAAGGCACGAAGTGCCGAGCCCATACCTCAAAGCACCCCTAGGGGTGCGACCTCATTTCCTGTTTGACCGGGAATCTTTTTTGCATGTAAATTTTCATAAAAACACTTGGCGTTGTTTTTGCGATTTTGTAAATGATATTCAGATGTACTCACGTTTGCAGTGCTGAAAGAATGCGAGGCGAATATGGAAATGTGTAAAATGAAAAATTTTTTCATCGCGATTGTCGTCGCAAGTGTTGCCTTTGTACTTTCTGGTTGCAAAGAAGAAAAAGGGCAAGAAGAAATTTCAAGCAGTTCAACGATTGTCCATGAAGAAAATGGCCAAAACGGTTCGGTAGTAGCTCAAGAAAATAAAACGGAGTATGTGACGGATTCCGGTAAAGGTGGTTTAGGTGCTGTTTGGACAGATATTCTCCCTGGACCTGGAATAAATTATTGGAAAAATGCTAAAAAGGGCCATGTTAAGGTTCCTTCTTTTAGTGATATTGATTTAAAGTTTGAAAAGGACGCTAATCGTTCTGCTTCAGATGTTATGAAAGTTGTTCGTCAGCGTACACCAGGCCTTCGCCATATTTATAACCAACGTTTGAAAAGTAATTCTGGTCTTCAGGGTGTAATTACGTTAAAAATTACAATTGCCCCTAGTGGCGAAATCCTTGATGTTTCCATCTTTTCATCTACAACAAAAGATTATGATTTTGATGCAGAAATACAAGAAAAAGTAAGTTGTTGGACTTTTGGCAAAATAAAATCCGGCAAAACAACTGTCACGATTCCGTTTACCTTTTCTGAAATAGCGATTGCCTCGCCTGCGGGGATACTGTGACAGGTTTGGGCATTGCGGCGATGGCGCATGCTTACGACAAGGATGCCTTCCTTGAAGTGTTCCGTCAATTCAAGCCGAGATTGCGAAAAATGCCCAGCAACGAGCTCTCTTGTTTGCTCGAAAAAATAAGTCTATATTTCTAGAAACCCCACCGCCTCAACAATGGAAAAGCGAGCTTTTCCGCAGCATTCGGCTTAGTGGGTTTTAATAGAGTATCTCGGTAAAGAAGTTATGAAGGAGTTGAACATGGCATTCAAGAGCATTGGACAAAAGTACGGCTTCGTCAGTGCCGGCGATGTTTACAAGGAACAAATTCTAGCGGAAAGGCAATAATCGGCTGATTCTGAAAGTTATACTTATTTTTAGGAAATGGCGTTCTGAAGGAGTTGAACATGGCATTCAAGAGCATTGGACAAAAGTACGGCTTCGTCAGTGCCGGCGATGTTTACCGCCAACGGATTGCCGATGCTCGCACCGAAGAACAAGTCAAGGCTCAAAAACTGATTGAAGCGGAACGTAAAAAGGCCGAAGCGGAGCGCCAAAAGGCTGAAAATGCTGAAGCAAAAATTGTTCAGAATCGTACTGACACACAAAAAGTTCTACGAGAAATGGGCATGTCCGAAGAGCAAATTGCTGAAATGGAGGCTAGGCTTGAAGTTCTTCGGCAAAGCAGGCGTTCCTGATAAAAAATGAAAAATTAAAGATGAAAAATTAAAAATGAAATTTTTATTCTTAATTCATAAATCCTAATCACCAACCACTAACCACTAATCACTAAAATTTTCTATCTTGCACTCTGTAAGAAAAGAGGTTTTTATGCTTGAACGTGAAGAAGTATTGAAGCTGGCGAAGTTGTCTCGCTTGAGTATTGCAGAAGAAGATATCCCGGCTATCAAGGGCCACTTGGACAAAATGCTCGACCATCTTGAAGCATTGAAGGCTTTGGACCTTTCGAATGTGGAGCCGATGACCGCTGTCGAAAACGGCGCTACTATTCTCCGTGAAGACGTTCCGGTGCAGGGCTTTACGCTTGATCAGGCTTTTGCAAATGCTCCGGCTGTCGAAAACGATCATTTCGCTATTCCGAAGGTGATGTAGTTCGCCTTGAACAAGGTCAGTTGCATTGTTCCGGCCCGCATGGGCTCGTCCAGATTCCCGGGAAAACCTCTCCTGAAGCTCAACGGCAAGGAGATGGTTGTTCGTACCTTGGAACGCGCTCTCCTAGCCGGATGTTTCGACCGCATTGTCTGCGCAACGGATAGCGCAGAAATTGAAGCGGTGGTCACGGCGGCAGGCTTTGACTGCGTGATGACAGGCGAATGTGCTACTGGTTCTGACCGTGTGGCGGAGGCCGCCAAAAAGCTGGGTCTCGACTTGGTCGTGAATCTCCAGGGCGATGAGCCGCTTGTAGAACCTTCGGTTCTTCGCAATGTCGCAAAAGAGCTTGAGGAACATCCCGACTGCTGGGTGACGGTGGCGTGTCCGCTAGATCCGTCAGAAGCAGAACTCAAGACTGTCGTGAAAGTGCTCGTTCGCGATGGTGAGGCTATCGACTTTACTCGGTTGGTACCGCCTGCAGAAGTGGGCCGCTGGTTCCAGCACCAGGGCATCTACGCATACTCTCGCGAAGCTCGTGATGAGTTTGCGGCGCTTCCGCAGAACAAAATTGAGCTGGAACGCTCGCTGGAGCAAATGCGAATCCTTGGGCGCCGCCCTATCCGCATTGTCCAGAGCTCGTATCCGAGCATCTCGGTGGACGTCCCGTCGGACGCAACCCACGTTGAGAATATTTTATTAGATCGTTTGCTATATCCTTCTCTAGATGAACATGAACAGAAAAGGCAATGAACGCATCTGAAAAAAGAATACTCAAACTCGCAATAATCCTTTTTACAATTGGTCTAATCGTCCGTTATCTCCCTTGGGGGCTCCCGTCTATCGAATCATTCGAGGTCGGTGGTGCTGTTGTTGTCGCGAACTCGCCTCCGTCATCTCCTGAAAAGGCAAATCTCGAAACGGCTACGCCTGGGGCTTTGACGATTTCTACGCTAGAAAGGAATGAAAAGAATGTTTCGTCTGCTATAGCCAGTGCGGATTCTTTGATTGCTATGAATAAAGTAGATTCTCTGGCAGAACTTGCCATGTCGGATCATGAAAATCGACCGCTGGCTGCAGAACGTCACCGGAAACTGAAGAAAAAGGTTAAACTTCCACTCCATATTAATAGTGCCAGTGTGGATGATTTATGTGCGCTAAAAGGGGTGGGGCCCAAGCTCGCGGAGAAAATAATTGAGCGCAGAAATGCCTCTGGACCCTTCAAAAATGCCTCAGATTTGAAAAAAGTGCATGGAATTGGAAAGAAAAAACTTGAAAACATGCTACAATCGATAATTTTTGATTAGTTTTAGGAAGAAAACTTTACATAAGTATATATATGAGCGAATCAAAGTTATACCTTGGTGTTGAAGTCGGCGACCATTATATGAAGGTCGCTCTGGTGGACTCTTCTGCAAAGAAGGTTGTCAAACTGGCAGTCCTCCCGGTGGAGTGCAACCCTATTTATGATATCTTCCTTTTCGAAAGCACTCTCCAGCAGTGGATCGATGAGAATCAGATTAAGGATATCGTAGCGACTTCAGTTACTGTCCCTGCAAAAATGTCGATTATCCGCAAGGTCTATATACCGTCTGAGGCAGCTTCGAACAAGGAGCAGTACCTGAAATGGTATATGGAGCTTTTCACGAATGCGGGCGTGGATGCTTATATTGTCGATTCCATGACGTTAAGTGGCGATGATTCTTTGGGCTATAATGAACTAGTGATGGCTGTCCGCAAGGAATGGGTCGATGCACTTCGCAAGGGTTTCCGCTCTCGCGGGCTTGCTCCGAAGTCCTTAGAAGTCGATGTGCTTTCACTCATGAACGTGATGGATGTTGGTGAAAAGATTAAGGATGCGGTCTGCGTCGTGAAGGCTGACTTTGACGGCGTGACGATTGCTTGGATGCGCCGTGACGAACTCTTGGCGTTGCGCTGTGTTTCTACGCTTTCGATGGTGGGTAAGACTGCCGATGCCGCATACCCGATCCTTGCCGATGAAGTTGTTGAACAGATGAAGTTGGCGGAATCTGAAAATGGTGTCAACGGAGTGACTGATGTTCGCTTGTGCGGAGAAATGGCATCGGAAGATTCCTTTGTCGAACTCCTGATGGGCAAGTTGGGCAATTACGATGTGTCGCTGTTGAGGTCTTTGACTCAGCTTCCGTCAGACGATGGTGTGGACCCCGTTAACATGGTTTACTGTGTCGGTGCAGTTGGTGCTGCCTTGAACCAGATGGAGGGTGTATGATTCATATGAACCTTATTGCGGTGGCGGAAAGAACTTCCTCCATCGGTAGTGTATCTCAGCATGTACATGTGACGAACGTTGCGGATGTGGAACGTCGCGTCAAGAGAAAGTATCTGACGATTGCCGCTGCGGCTTTATTTGCTTTTGTCGCCTTTAGCTGCGTCTTGAGTATAAAGGGTGTACCGGGGGCGTTGGATGGAGTTCTCCCAGACTCTTATTTGAGTTTGATTGGGGCTAAAAAGACAACTGCTCCGAAGCCAACGGCGCCTGCTGGTCCGACCGCCGAACAAATTGCTGAACAGCAAGAAGCTGTGGCGAAGGCTCGTGCAGCGATGTCTGTGAAAGATCTCGTGGGTGAAATCAAACCGCAAGCACTGTTTAATAACAAACGAACGGGCTACAACAGCTATCTCCCGCTTGAAAAACTTTCGTACCAGAAAACTTCGCTTGCACAGTTCCTTTCTTTCTTGAATACGGCTGTGCCTGACGATGTCGGCTTCTCGGAATGTGTTTATCAGGCTCCGAACTATTATTACCTGCGCGGTATTGCTATGAAGGCCTCCTCGCAGCATACGCTTATGGATAGGCTTAAAGCTGTAAGTAAGTCTTTCCAGTCGCCGATTGCATCGGAGGCCGCAACTGAAATCGCTGCATTTGGACAGTTCTCTGTACCGCAGGTGCGTCTCGATGCTGTGCGCGGCTTTGTTCCTACAAGCGAGGTCTCGGCTGAAATTAAGGCTTTCAAGACTCTAGCTTCTTCGAACAAGGTTTCTTTGAAGGGCTTGGAAAAGCCTGTTATCGAAGACTTCGGTGTGTTCAAACGCTATGCGTACAACGTTTCATCGACGGCTGACTTTGCGGATTTGCTGAACTTCTTTAATGTCTTTGCAAATTCACCGATTCGCATGGGTGTTTCTAAGGCTGATCTCAGATATGCCAAGAAGTTCCTGATTACGAACATGCGCGTCGAAATGTTTGTGCTTCGCTAGTATGCCTATTCGTATTACTGGCGGTTCATTGCGGGGGCGCAATATCGAGTCCCCGGACACCATGAAAACACGTCCTACAGCTTCCCGAACAAGGGAAGCTCTCTTTAACATATTGCAGGGGGTCGAAGGCTTTCGCATGCTGGACCTTTTTGCCGGGAGCGGCATTATGGGGCTTGAGGCGGTAAGCCGTGGTGCCGAAAGCGTTACTGCGGTGGAACTGGCTCGTCCGCAGGCGAAAATGATAGAGCGTTCGTACAAGTCCGTGGGTGCGGAGTCTAAGCTCAGACTATTTGAGACAAATGTTCTTACTCTCAAACGGGAAATCGTTTGCGCCAATGGCGGTTTTGATTTGATTTATGCCGATCCGCCATTCAAGGATATGGATTACCCGGATTTACGGCCTTTTATCGAGTGGTTGAATCCTGGTGGTGTCGCTGTTTTTGAAGCTCCGAGCCGCAAGTTGCCCGAATGGGCTAGCGAAGGCCAGGTTCGCCGCTACGGGGAATCGTCGTTGGTAATTTTCAGAAAATGAGCTTGTCAGGTCGGGGCTAAAGCCCCTTTGGGCTCGCTTCGCTTTGGGTTTTTACTTATATCCCATAGCTCAAAGGTACGAAGTACCGTGCCCATACCTCATAGCTTACATTTTTTATTCGCATTTTTGTAAATTATACTACATGGAGTGGAAATCGAAGAAACTAAGTGGGGCTGCTTTGGAGGCTAGCCGCGAATCCCGTGTGGCGGTGTTCGCTGGTTCATTCGACCCGTTTACGGTGGGGCATTTTGACCTTGTAAAACGTGCTGCGGGCATGTTTGATTCTTTGATTGTCGTTGTCGCGCAGAACGCAAATAAGAAGAACATGTTTGATGCCGAAACGCGTAAGGCGCTAGTGGAGGCTGCTGTTTCTGAAATCCCGAATGTAAAGGTTGCAGTTCATGGCGGGCTCACGGTTGATTTTATGAAGTCCGTGGGGGCTCGTTACTTGTTGCGTGGCATTCGTAATGCGTCAGACTTGGATGCGGAGCAGGCGGTTGCCTGGAACAACAAGGTGCTTTTTGACGATGTCGAAACGGTGCTCTTGCTCAGTGCGCAGGAACATCTCGTGGTCAGCAGTTCCCTTGTGCGCGAACTCCTCAAGTGCGGCGCTTCCAAAAGCAATGCCGAACAGAAGGCGGTCCTCTCGAAATTCATTCCGAAAAATATGGTCTCAATGCTTTTAAAAGAGTTTAGGAAGGTTATATGAAGCCATTTAAATATTTACCCGGTGCATTGCGAACGCTGTTGCTTGCAAATGCGGCTATCTTTATCATCGCTTTCTTGGGGCGCGGGCTTGAGGTTGACTTGGGGGCTGGCTATGGCAGCCTGACGGACTATATCAGTTACTACGGAGCTTTTATGCCAAGGGTTCCGCTTGAATTGTGGCGTTACGTGACGTACATGTTCATCCATTTTGACTTTATGCATTTCTTCTTCAACATGCTGATGTTGTGGATGTTCGGTTCCGAGGTGGCTGAATGGATGGGCTCGCGTCACTTTGTCGCCATGTATTTTTTCTGCGGGATTTTTGCGGCATTGTTCAGCTTTTTCATGTGCTTACTCGGCCTTACGAACAATCCGATTATCGGTGCGTCGGGCGCCTTGATGGGCGTGTTTGTGGCCTATTATAAGTTCTTCCCGGAGCGCATGCTGCTCATGTTCTTTATCATCCCGATGAAGATTAAGCATGCTATATGGGTGATGATTGCGCTCGATATCCTTTTTGCAAATTCGGGCGACATGATTGCGCACTTTGCTCATCTGGGCGGTGTTGTTGCCGGATTCCTTTACATGGCTGTTTACCAGAACGGACCGAAGGTGCTTTACCATTCGCCGCTTTCTGCTATTTTCCGCCTGTTTTCGAGCAATCCCGAAAAGTATGATGAAGGAAAATCTCGCTCGCGTTCTTATCAGCGTGATAGCGTCGAAGAACCGGAAGTGCTCGAAGGCGAAGTGTTCTACGTAAACGAACAGCAGCGCATGGATGAAATTCTTAAAAAAGTGGAGCGCGAAGGCATCCAGTCTTTGAGTGAAACTGAACGTGAATTTTTATTAAAAGCGGGCGACCGTATACGTCGCCGTCGCGGAGGATTCTAATGAAAAAAGTACTTGGTATGGGCGCAGCCCTTGTTGATATTTTGGCTAACGTGAGCGATGAATGGATTGCTGCTCAAGGTGTGCAGAAGGGCGGCATGAACATGGTTGATTGGCCGCAGATGGAAAAGTTCCTTGGTTCTCTCGAAAATCCGATTCGCGTGCCGGGCGGCTCGACTTGCAATACGATGGTGGGCGTGGCTCGTCTCGGTGGCAAGGCCGCTTTTATCAGCAAAGTGGGCGATGATGAACTCGGCAAGCTTTTCCAAGATCACTTGAAGAATAACGGTGTCGAATCTAAGGTCGGGCTTTCTTGTGCTGCCACGGGTTGCGTTTTCTCTGCAGTGACGCCAGATGCACAGCGTTCCATGTGGACTTATCTCGGTGCTTCCGATTTCTTGGGCTCTGATGATTTTACGCCTGCGCTTTATGACGGTGTGGGGCTTTTGTATGCCGAAGGCTATCGTGCGTTCAACGGCGAATGCTTCAAGAAGTCTTTTGAATTGGCTCGCAGCCTCGGTGTAGAAACGGCGCTTGACTTTAGCTCGTTTGGCGTGGTCGATGCCTGCCGCAAGCTGTTCGATGAACTTTTCGAAAATAAGATGATTGATATCATCATTGCAAACGAAGACGAAGCTTTTGCTTATGCAGGTGTCAAGGAAGAAGCCGCTCTCGAAGTCCTTGCCAAGAAGGCTAAGGTCGCTGTGGTGAAGATTGGCAAGCGCGGCGCCTTGATTGCAAAGGACGGTAAGATTACTCGCGTGTCGGCTGGGTCCGCTAAGGCAATCGATACGACGGGTGCCGGAGACCTCTGGGCATCGGGATTCCTCTACGGCTACATGAACGGCTGGGACATGGAACGCGCGGGCAATCTCGGTAGTATCGTTTCGAACGAAGTCGTTCAGGTGATGGGTGCGCAAATTCCGGAAGATGGCTGGAAGCGCATCTTGGCCCAGATGTAATTGAGGCTTGTATGGTTTCTGTTGTTCGCTCTTTTGTAAAATCGTTGGCTGTTTCTGTTTTGTTTGTTTCTGCTTTTGCCGTATCGCCGGCTCTGGCGCAGAGTGCTAAAAGTGTGACTGATGGTGCTGCGGCATCGAGTGCGAATGCGGCTGAAAAAGCCGAACTCATTGCCGAACTTGCGGTTCGCGATAGCGTGATGGCGCTCCATGATAGCGCTTGCACTGTAGAAAAAAAGGCGCTCCGTTCGGATTTAGAATTGGAACGTGCAAAGTGCGAAAACTGGGAACAGAGCTACAACACGCTTAAGAAAAACAACGAAACCTGCGCCAAGGCTTTGAGTGTCGCTGTTCAAGCAAGTCAGGAACAAGCTGAAAAGCAGGAAGCCAAGGAAAAAGCTGACAAAGAAAAGGGTAAGTCCGATGTCATGATTCAGTCGGCGTCTATGGCTGCAAGTTTTGGACTTGGCATGCTTATTATGTGGCTGATTCTCGATTGAGGCTTGGAAAAATCGCGGCTGTGCCGCATGGGAGAGATTGTATGAAGTGTACCGCTTTAGCCGTGAGTTTACTATTGTGCTCGGGCGTATCGTTTGCCAAAAAGTCGGATGTTCCGGCGGGCCCGTTCCAGATGGGAACGGCGCTAAAGCAGGTGGCTTCGATTCCCATGGTAACTGCAGAAATTTCGGCGTTCATGCCCGAAAAGAACTTGCTGTTTGTGGTCGGTGGTGAAAATGTCTTGGAAATTGTGGATTTGGCTGATCCACTGAACCCTAAAAAACTGAACGATATCAAGTTGCCGGGTGGCGCCTCAAGCGTGACGGTGCACGGAGACCTCGTGGCCGTAAGTCTTTTAAATAATCCTGAATGGAAAAAAGGCCATGTGCAGGTGATGCGCTACAACAAGAAACTTGAAGTTCTGGGTTTGCATGAACTCTGTTACATGCCTGACATGATTACGTTTACGCCGGATGGAAAGAATTTGCTTGTCGCTTGTGAAGGTTCTCCTGACGAGACGTTCTCTGAAGACCCGGAAGGTGGCATTGGCGTTTTGACGATTGCGGGTGTTAATGCACCTACGAATGCGGCAGACTTTGCGAAAGCTTGGAAAAAGCCGCAAAAAACGGTAGTGGGTTTTAATGGGCTTGACTCGCTCGCGTTGATGGCAAAGGGTGTCCGCAAGACTGGAGTGAAAAGCTTTGTCCAGTCGCTAGAACCGGAATACATTACGGTTTCTGGTGATTCTAAAACCGCGTGGATTAGTTTGCAAGAAAATAATGCTCTTGTGAAGTTTGACGTGGCCGCAAAGAAAATAATGGATGTGTACCCGCTCGGTTATGTGGACCATTCTGTGTTGGGTAACGGGCTTGATGTCAAGAAGAATAAGGCTATTGAAATTAAGAATTATCCATTGCGTGGCTTGCGCCAGCCGGATGGAATTTCATCGTTCTCGGTAAACAACAAGACGTTTGTCGTGACGGCGAATGAAGGCGCTCCAGTCAATGATTACAAGGCTTGGACCGATGTGACCACTCCGATGATGCTTTCGCAGCAGGGCGTGCTTGACCCGGATGTGTTTACGGCGAGTGTGCTGGAGGACCTGAAAAATGTGACTGTGAGCAGTTTGGAACGTTGCGATGTTGCTCCCGATAAGACTGCCAATGGCAAGTGTCCTTACATGTATTCTTTTGGATCGCGTTCCATTAGCATTTTTGATGGTGCAACTGGGCATTTGATGTGGGATTCCGGTGACGTTTTTGAACAAACGATGGCCAAGGTTGCTCCGGATTACTTTAACTGGAATTCTAAGAAAGGTAAAGTCAAGATGGACGCTCGCAGCGAAGATAAAGGCTGCGAACCGGAAAATGTGACGACGGGTGTCGTTGGCGAAAAACGTTATGTATTTGCGGGTCTTGAACGCACGAGCGCTGTGGCCGTGTTCGATATTACGGGTGTTGAAAAAGGGAATGCCCCGAAAATTGTGGATTTTTATTTGAACCCGAAAGACCGCGGCCCCGAAGGCATATTGTTTATTCCTGCCGAAAAGAGCCCGAACGGCGAACCGCTCTTGATTGTTGGCTACGAGTACAGCAAAACCCTCGCGGTGTACGCTGTGAAGTAACTTCTTAGTGTTACAGTAAATTTTAGGTGCTGTAATATTATTAAATGGATTAGCGTTTTTTATTACAAAAAGCGTCGGCCAAGGTATTTTCTTCGCAGTAGCGCGCAAAACGAGTGTTGCGACGGGCTGCTTGCAAACCGGCATAACCGAGTGAAGCCGCTGACGCCGTAGGCGTCAAAAGCATCAAAGGCGAATGCTGCGGTTGCACTTGTGCAAACATAGCTGAGCCGTAATTGCTGATGCTTGAAATTACATGATTTTTTCAGGCCACGGGTGCTTTGGGTATCTTCCGCGTAATTCCTTACGGACTTCAGCGTAGGTGTTTTGCCAGAAACTCGTGAGGTCCCATGTTTTTTGTATCGTGCGGAAGTTCGGCGCTAGAATGTCGTAACGCACTTTGAGCTTTCCGTCGGCGATTTTGTGTTCTCCGCGGAGTTGCATAAAATCTTCGATGCGCGCGGAAATTTCAACGAGAACTCCATCTGCGCTTTGTACAATTTTACCGCTGCTCTGTTCGTCGGCGGTAGCGACTGCTTGGTAGCTGTAGCGGGCGCGTTTGCCGTTGGGGAGAACGTAGTGATCGGGGAACGTCTTTTGCAGCCAAGCTAACATGGACTTTCCGAAGTAATCTTCGACAATGTTTCTGTAACGATCTTCGTTGATGTCGCGCAGCAAAAAGATTCCGTCGGTAAGCTCGTTGAAAATGAGTTCCATGTCTTCGTCGTTGAATTCCGGGAGACCGTATTCCGGATAAAGCTTTGCGGCAAGGCGCATCTTGATAAGAAGTGTCTGCAAATTTTCCGTGAGGTAGCGGCCTGTCCAATTTTCTTTTTCGAGCTTGTCGCGCCAGGCATCGACCGTGAACTCTTTGAGATTTTCAAGAACTTTGGACGATGCTTCTTGTGGGAGAATTTCTTTGCGGCTTGTTTCGCGCACATCGCCGTTGGGGCTTTCGTTTTCGTGAATCTCGATGCCGATAAAGCGTTCTTGACCGCTGCGCCACAGCAGTTCGTAGCGAATGATTTCGCTATCGCCGCCGAGCAATTCTTTTGGAATGGGGGCATAAAGGTTTACGCGCAATTCGGACTTGGTACCTGCTTCGGTGCGGAGCATCGAAAGCGCGAGTATCGCGTAAGGGGGCTCGGCCACCTGTAGGCGGATGGTGTTGCCGTTGCTTAATTTGTAAACATTACCGCTTGGTGTTGCAAGAGCATCGGGGAAAGCGGCGAGAAGGCTTTGGGCTATGAGGTGTGAGGTCGGAGCTTCGCTCTTTTGTGGAGCGCAATGACGTCGATTGTCATGCCTGTCGTTCGCCGTAGGCGAAGCTATCTTATCCCGATAATCTCTCAATTGCTTTAGCGTAAATGAGACTTCGCGCGGAGCATTTATTGCTTTTGAAAGTGTGTCCTTGGCGAGCGTGAGCAAGTCCAATGAAATTTTAGATTTTTGAACAAACTCGGTTCCCGAGTGGATCCATGCCATAGCAGCGAGGAGTAAGTCGGGGAGGTCTGCGGCGCTGTTTGCTTTTGCCAAAATCAATGCAAGTGGAATGTTTGAAATAGGCGTTTGGATGGCGCGTTTGCCGAGATTCGTGATACGCCCGTCAATGAGCATGCCGAATTTTTCGAGCATTGCTATGGCGGTCTTTTCGCGCGCTTCAGGAATCGCCGTGGGCAATGTGATGGATTCTATCGCTTCACCTTGTTCCGCTCTAGAATAACTTTTTGCTGTTGTCTTTTCTATATCAACACTTGTCATGCCCGACTTGATCGGGCATCTCCTCTCGTCTACTTCCAGCGCTGCTTTTTGCAGTATGAGTTCCGAGGGCTCGATTTGCAATACTTCGGGCACAATCCCTTGCGGCATGTGCTTCTCGGTATCTTCAGTCCAAAGGCGAATGGCGCAGCCGTTTTGCGTACGGCCACTGCGACCGCTGCGCTGGATGGCGTTTTGCAACGAAATTGGCAGTGTGCGCAAGACGTTTACTTTTTTGCTGTCGTCGTATTCGTTCACGCGCTCGATACCGCTATCGACAACGCCTGTCACGTTTGGCACTGTAATAGAAGTTTCTGCGATGTTGGTTGTAAAGATAACGCGAGGGCGTTCTGTTTCTTCGAAAATGCGGTCTTGCGTTTCACGATCTTGACCGCCGTAGAGCTCAAGGAACTCCGCGACATTGTCGCCAAGCGCCTCGCTTGCGGCGGTGTGGCAACGTGCAATTTCAGCTTTACCCGGCAAGAATACGAGCGTCGTTTGCCAAATGTTATTGCGGTACAATGTGCGTAATGCACGCACGACTTCGCTTTCGATTCCTTGGCCTGCGGCAATGTTTATGCCGGCGGCGGGCTTCTGGTGCAGAATTTGTACAGGATAAAGCGGGTGCCCGAGCTGCAAGCATTTTACGCCAAGCGCGGCTTCGAGTTCATTGCGGTTCAATGCCGCCGACATCACTGCGATTCGCGGCATATTCGCATTTCCCGTCAAATACGCAAACAGCAAATCCATGTCAGCACGGCGCTCGTGGTATTCGTCAAACACCACCCAATCGGCGTTTAGCTTTCCATGCAAAAGTTCCTGCAAAAAGTTACCGTACGTCTGGAATAAAATTCTTGTTTCGCTTGATTTGCAACTGTCTTGCCTGAACTGGTAACCGACTGTTTTGCCGCACGGTTCGTTGTGCAATTTCGCTGAGTATTGGGCGAGGGCCAGAGCTGCAATTCGTCTTGGCTGCAAAACAACAATGCGCCCGCTAAAGCGTTTGCTCAAGAACCACGGAATGTACAAAGATTTACCGCTACCGGTAGGCGCTTCGATAAGCAAATTCCGCGACGTTTCGATGGCGTGGACAAGCTTGTCTTCTTCTTCGGCTATAGCTAAATCTTTGTACGTGCGCATTGGGCGTGTCTCTTGTTGTGTCTTTTTAAAAAACAGACCCCGGTACAATGGACCGGGGCATATAAAAGAAAGTGACTGGATCCTTTGCGGCTTTGCCTCTCAAGATGCTGTCGCATCACTTCCGACAGTCTACTGTCTACTTCCTACTAAGCTCTTGGGTATCTCAGTTTTTCGCCGGTAGCTTCGTCAATGTAGGGGTGCTTGCCTTCGCGGTACTTCTGGTTGATGACCAAGTTCTGGAGCCTTCTCTTGATGCCAGCTTCGGTCTTGCAGAAGAAGAACACGACTTTATTCGTTCCCGGCACCTGGAACACAGCGAGCTTGAACTTTTGCGAAACCGCGCGACGGAAAAATTTAACGTCTTCCTTTTTGGGAATCACCTGATCGCTGCCCGGCTTGATTTCGCAAATCATGTCGGCGTCGGCGAGCAATGCCTTGGACTTCTGCTGGAGGGCGAGGAAGTTCGGCTCGGTGCTCTTGCGGATGTTTTCCATGTTGAAGGGGCTTCTGGCCTTCAAACCTTTAAGGAATCCGCGGAGAACAAAGAATAAAAGAATGACCACGACCAGAACAACAAGGTATGGCCAATAGTTTGCGAGAAAGTCTAACATAATCACCTCAGTTTAGTGAACCAAATATAACAATTTTTCAAAGTCCCGTTGAAATCGCTAAATAATCCCTTGTTTTTTCTATATTGGGGAGAGTGATAGATTTTATGAAAATAATCGGTTTTGCTTTTTTGTTTTCTGCGGCGCTTGCTTTTGCGGGGCAGAATTCTGGTGATTCTGTTGCTGTTGGTTGTGCCAGCGGAGCAAAAATAGAATCCATTGATTTGGATGGGCTAAAGTACACAAAGCCGCATGTCGTATGGCGTGAACTCTCCCACAAGGTGGGTGGCGTTTTTTCGCAGGAAACTTTTGAAGCAGAAAAGCTTCGCTTGCAAGATCTCGACCTGTTTACCGAAATATCCGTTTCTTGCGACGTCGATTCTTTGACTTCGTTACACTCCGCTCCGAATGACACTCTCTCGTCTCTCGTCTCTCGTCTCTCGTCTAAATTAACCTACCACTTCAAGGAAATCTTCCGCTGGATACCTTCGCCAGATAGTAAAACGACCGATCGCGATGGGCTTATGCTTGGGCTTGCTCTTGCGAATCTGAATGTGCTTGGCGAAGACATTCGTGCCGAGGTGCATTACCGCACTGCGGTTGATCCGATTTTTGAAAAGAACGAGTACGCCTTTTATGCAAGTTCACCTTATTTGTTCGATGTACCGCTAGGGTGGAATATTGATTTTACAAGAACGGACAGTTGGGATGATCTCCGTAAATTTAAGGATGCTTGTTGGCTACTTAGTTTAGATGTAAACTGGAAATTGATTCCCCATTTTTCAGTTCTCGGAAAAATTGTTTATCGCTATCTTGAAGGTGGTCCCGGATTCCTGCCAGAAATTGGAATTGGCGCAGCTGTTGATTATCGCGATAGCGAATTGGACAGCCGCAAGGGAATTTATTTTGAAACTGCAGTGACGCATGTGGGTATTGGCGGTTCGCGTGGTGAAAATTTTGTCGAATTTTTGGAAGATGCCCGTGCCTATTATTCGTTGGGCCGCTTTGTCACAGGAGCGACTGCTTTAGTTCGCTTACGTCCTGGTGATGTGAAGCTTTATGATTATTTCTATCATGGTGGAACAAACTCTTTCCGTGGCCTTGATGGGCCGGATGCTCAGCACTTGGGCGTTCACGAAATGCTTTTGACGCTTGAAGAGCGTTTTGTGTTGCTGGATCGTCGCTCCGCCTCGCTATGGGGTGTCAACTTCTTTTACGGAATTCAGTTGGTGGCTGGCTTTGACGGTAGCGTGCTTTGGAACAAAGGGGCGCCTGGCTGGAAAAATTACGAAGGAGCATTTTATGGCGGTCTCCATCTTGTAATCCCGGCGCTTGATCGAATCCGCTTTGAAGTCGGCTACAGCCCAGACAAAGGTGAGCCGAAGTTTACTTGGGGGATTTCGGGCAAAACGACGACGCAACGTTGGCGTGGACGCTGATAATAAGTATAATTAGTTACATCTAGGTAAATAAATCCTTTACGTTTTTTGGATAAATACTAAATTAGCACTTACAGTTGTAACAAAAAGATAATGAGGCTCGATGTGGGCCTACGGAGAACAAATGGCAATTAATTATCTGGATCTTCCTATTGGACGCAAGTATCCCTATGAAGTGGATTGCGTCGTGGAAATCGGCAAAGACACGAACTTGAAGTATGAATATGATGAACGTTTGCACGTGTTTCGTCTGGACCGTTGCCTTTTGAGTTCCATGAGCTATCCTTGCACGTACGGTTTTATCCCGAGTACCAAGGCTGACGATGGTGACGCTTTGGATATGCTGATTTATAGCCCGGCTTCCATGATTACGGGAACGGTTTGCACATGCCGCGTCATTGGTGCGCTTGACATGACTGATGGCGGCAAGAAGGACTACAAGGTTTTGGGCGTGCCTATATTTAACCCGCGTCCGTTCTGCGATATTACCGATGTCGACCAAATGTTCCTCCGCATTACGAAGAACTTTTTCCAGAACTACAAGGAACTGGAAGGCAAGGACGTGCAGATTGGTGAATGGAAGAACGCCGCTTTTGCTCGTGAAATAGTGATTGCGGCGCACAAGGCTTATTTCCAGAATCAGGTTCAAGTGCCGGAATCCTGCTACCAGGAACCCGAACACGACGAAAAAATCACCGCTGAAGAACTAATCTAAAGGCGAGTGCTGCGACCGTGCTTGCACGGGTATAGCCGAGCCGCATATTAGAGAACCGCAAAGCGGTAAGTTGATATAAGCCGAGTGTTGCAAAAACGAGCTTGCTCGTTTTTATAACCGAGGCGCAATATCTAAAAAACAACGAAGTTGTTTTTTAATTTAAAGGCGAGCGACGCGAAGCGGTAAATCGATATAATACTAGCCCCCGGAGTTCGGGCTAGTTTGCTGTGGATAATTTACCTCGGCCTTGTGCCGGGGTTTGTTTTATTGTGAAAATATTTTGGGAAAAGATGGTTTTGTAATAAAATATTTAATATATTGTTTTCGATGTAACATTTAAAGTATAATGAGGTCATATGAATAAGCTTATGCTTACCTGCGCTATGTCGCTGATGCTGCTTAGCACATCTGCTTTGGCATTGACGATTAACGTTGAACCCAAGAAGGATGAACGCTCCCGCGCTCTTCCTTCGCCTCCTTCTCCGGTAAAGCCTATGGTCACCTGCAAGTTTGCTGAACCGAAGTGCGACAGTCACGACAGAATTCATGCAGAACGTTACGACAACGATCAGAAAATGTATAGCCGTGGCGAATGCTATCGTGGTGAAAAGGAACGTAAGTTCGATTTCTATTGCACTAACGGCGAAGTTTGGATGCAGATTGATTACCGTCGCGACCGCGCTGACCGTATCGAATGCATGGACCCGAAGCGTCATAAGTACTTTGTCGCTCGCAGTGTTCGCGAATGCGAAGACCTCCATGCTGATTACAACCGTCCGGAACCGCCGCGTAAAAAGCATCATCATCGTAACTACCGCGACTAAGTCTTAAAAATGGCGAGCTTTCGCTCGCGTAGTTAACGAAAAACCGCAGCTGTTTGCTGCGGCTTTTCTTTTTAATGGAAATCCCGGCTCAGGGCCGGGAATGTCGATAATCATAAATGTCATTCTATTGCCTCGAAGAGGCAATAGAATCCATGAATTTTTAACCTTTGTATCCCTTCGGGTTTTGCTTTTGCCAGTTCCAGGAATCGCGGCACATTTCTTCGATGCCGTATTGAGCCTTCCAGCCGAGTTCATCGAATGCTTTTTGCGGATTGCAGTAACAGGTGGCGATGTCGCCTGCGCGTCGCGGCTTGATGCTGTAAGGGATTTTTACTTTGTTTACATTCTCGAAAGCATGGACAACGTCAAGCACGGAATAACCGTGGCCCGTACCGAGGTTGTATATGGCGAGTCCGCACTTGCGCTCAATTGCTTGGAGTGCTGCGACGTGACCTGCGGCGAGGTCGCAAACGTGGATGTAGTCGCGAACGCCTGTGCCGTCTGGAGTGTTGTAGTCGTTGCCGAATACGCCGAGTTCCTTGCGGAGACCGACTGCGGTCTGCGTAATGTACGGCATTAGGTTGTTCGGAATGCCGTTCGGGTCTTCGCCGATGCGACCGCTCGGGTGTGCGCCAATCGGGTTGAAGTAGCGGAGCAAAACTATGTTCCATTCCGGATCTGCTTTTTGCACATCGCGGAGTACTTCTTCGAGCATGGACTTTGTTTTACCGTAAGGGTTGGTGCATTCACCCTTGGGGCATTCTTCGGTAATCGGGATGATGGCTGGATTACCGTAAACCGTGGCTGACGAACTGAAAATGAGGTTCTTGCAACCATGATTACGCATGGCGTTCAACAATACGAACGTGGCGTTCATGTTGTTTTCGTAGTATTCGAGCGGCTTGGTGACCGATTCGCCCACGGCCTTGAGCCCAGCGAAATGGATGCATGCGTCAAATTTATTTTCGCTAAAAATCTTGTCCATGGCGGCTGCGTCACGGACGTCGGCGTTCACAAACGGGATAGTGGAGCCTACGAGTTCGCCCACGCGTCGGAGAGATTCGTTGCTTGAGTTCACAAGGTTATCGACTACAACGACAGAATGGCCTGCTTTATAAAGTTCAATAATCGTATGGCTTCCGATGTAACCGGCGCCTCCCATAACTGCTATTTTCATGATTGCTCCAAAGATTATAGTTTGGGACATAATATACGAAAATTTTTAGATTGTGTTTTATGAGTGAGTGTGTGGGGACATGCTTAACTTCAACAGAAAAATATCGCATTCTTCAGGCCTATTTTGCGTTTCTCCCAAAAATGTTTTTCCGGTTCTGTAGTCCTTGTTTCTATATACAACATGGTGTTGCATATGTAGTATATTTGTGCTGTATTTTGTTAAAATTGCTTGATTTTAATTAAATTTCTTAAATTTTGTTGCATAAAGTATTGACTTTGCGAAAAATAATGGTTATATTGGAAGTGTGAAAAGATAAAGGAGATTATTATGAAAAAGCTTTCGATTTTTGCTTGCTCGATGTTTGCTGCATTTATGTTTGCCGCTTGTAGCGATGAACCCGTGGCGGGGGCAGTTTCGCCTGTAGGTGGTGGAACCGTGTTGGATTCCACGCGCAATATGTCTGTCAATTTTAAAGGTTGTTACGGCCATCCCTATGATTATGCCTTGAAGAAATCCGCTGCGGCAAATCCAAAGGCTTATTTGGTTGTCGATGAAGCGGGATACCATGTGGTTGTTCCGAATATCTCTGATGCTTGCGATTATGCAAACATTGTGTTCAATAATCAACGTGTACTCGATACGCTAAAAATCAATTTTGATGGGGATCCGGCAGATTGCATGTGCATTACCGACGAATGGTTTACTATCGATCCGTTTGACGCCAACATCAAGTATTTCGTGTATCAGGGGACGGTTTATGAAGTCGTGACAGAACCGCTCCCTGAAAGGAGTTCTTCGTCTAATGCGACTGTTTCTTCTTCGAGCGTAATGGCGTTGTCGAGTGCGGTTGTTTCGTCGTCCTCTGAAACTTCGGTTCCCTCGTCGTCTTCGGCGCTAGTGGAAAGTTCGTCTTCTGTTGCGCCACAGGGCCCGTCGCATTTGATTATTACGGATGCGAATGCTCAGTGTCATGAGAAAGGTTATGCTGTTGATCCTATGTTAGATGGCTCGACCCCAGTTCAAGCGATTAGGCCGAAAGATGAAGTGCTTCCACCGGTTGCCTATCGTTATGTGGGCACGGAACGTACTGGGTTTACCATAGAAAATGTTTCGTTTGCCTGTGATGCTGCTATTGATACCTTGGATGTTTATGTCTCTGGTGAAACGGTTTACGTGAATGCCAAAATGAACTATACGAATGCCAAAAGATGTCTCTGCAACTCAAAGGTGAATTTTGCCGTGGATAACGATCCGTCTTTTTCTGGGGCGCGTTGGCTTGTCTTTGATGATGGTTCTAGCGTAAATTTCCACAATAATATGGATATCGTGGATATGGATGTTATCACGATTGATGAAATCAAGCCTCGTCAAGAAGCAAAGAATGTTGTTGTTGTATGCAAAAATGATAGACGTACGGCTGATTTAGTGGGTTCGACAAATGCTGTATTGTCCGATGTTCAAGATGTGGCTATGGATACGGCCTCGAATCAGTCAACGGCCTATATGGTTGATGATGGAAACGGCTTTGTTTCTCTTCGCCTTGATAATATTCAATTGGGCTGTGGCGTGAAAGAAGCTGAGTTTGAAGTTGTTGCGTACGAAGGTGTTTTGTATGTGAATTCGAAAAACGCTGAAAGCTTGTATGCAACTAATTGCATTTGCCCGTCTCGTATTTCACTCGAAATAGAAAAGGATTCTCGTTTTACTGATGTTAATTATGTTGTCTTTAATAACGGAGGCTCTATTCCGTTATCGAAAACGAAATAAAGAAATGATAGCAGCTCCTTGGTAAAAAAGGCTCTGTCCATCGGACAGGGCCTTTTCTGTAAAGTTTAGATTCTCGCTTGTGTGATGATGCGAGCGGCTATTACGGGTGCCAACTACTTCTCGATGCAGCGGACGGAGAATGCGTTGTTCTCTTCGATGGCGCGTTCCGCATAACGTTCGTTGTAACCGCCGATGGTCACGAAGTTTGCAATGTAAGTTGTTTCTTCGGTTGCAGTCCAGAAGAATGCGGATTTTTCCATGTCTTCGTAAGCGAAATGTGTGTCACTTTTGCCAGACGCGTTGAATGACGATTTAGTCTCTTCGCAGTAAGGACTCCACATTTCGTTGTTGCCAAAGCAAATTCTCTGGCCGGCCTGCTTGACTCTGAATCCGTTCTTCTTGCTAGAGCCAAGGTACTTGCTCAGGAAATTCCAGTCTTTGCGGTCGGGGAGTCTCCAGCCGGTGGGACAGGCCTTCATGGCTGCCTTCCATGTGTAAAGACGTCCGTACTTGTGGCAGTTCGTCTTGTCGTCGTCGTAGCAATAGCTGCCTTTTGTTGTCTTGTACGTGAGGTTCTCGGCGAGCCAGTTGTGGTTCCCGATTTTGACAATTTTATAAGTGTGTCCGTCGCGAGGGTCCTTGAACTTTTTCGCAGAGGCTTTCTTCGCGGGAGCGGCTACAGTAATGCAGGCCGCCAAAAGCATAAATCCTAAACCAATTCTCATAGAGAGAAATGTACAAAATTTTATGAAGGAAAATTTTGTTATTTTATGAATTGACGAGGTTTAAAGTTGCTGATTGAAGATGTTAAAAAATCTATTGTAAACGCCGGTTTTCAAGATGGCGAAAAAATGCCTTCTGTACGCAGAATGGCGGAACGCCTTGGGCTTTCGGTCAATACGGTTCACAGGGCGTACAAGCTGTTGGCAATTGATGGTCGTATCCAGCTGGTCCATGGCAAAGGTTGTTTTTGGGGTGCTGCTCCGTCGTTCGATGTAAAGCCCGAAGAGAGTGTGTATTCGGTTGTCGAGCGCCTGTTCCAAAACGACTTAGATAGCGGCTTCCTCAATGCTTTTGACGAACTTCCGTCGTGCAAGGAGCTTTCGAGCCGTTACGCCGTTTCGCCGTACATCGTCAAAAAATTTTTATTGCAAAAAAGTGCGCAGGGAATTTTGCGCCATGTCGGGCATCGTTTCTTTTTTAGCGAAGAGCGCCCGATTGGAAAATCGAATTACGTTTTATTTGTACACCGCTCAGACGAATTTGGTCGTTTGAAAATTGAATCGGAGCGCGAATCGGATGTGTTCCGCACGTTTGCGCAGATTGCTGCGGAACAGAAAATTGCGGTGAAGTTTATCGGATACCACGAATCGTCGAACCAATTCTTTTTGTCGGATGGTCGCGTTTATACAATCAAGAACGATGTGCATTGTTTGGGCGTGTTCCTTTCGACATGGCTTGTCTATGATGCATCAAAGTTGTTTGCGTATTTTGCAACTTTCAAAAATCCGATTTCGGTTTGGTGGGAATATGCACCGGACATGGTGCCAATGAGTGCGCGGAACAAGAAAAAGTGGGCGTTCTATAATGTGGCGTTTGGCAAAGAAGCGGGCGTGATTGTCGGTCGTTACCTCAAGAGCAAAAATATGGGACCGGTCCATTATTTGTCACCATACCATGCTAGCTTTTGGTCGAAGGCGAGATTGCAAGGGTTGTTAGAGGCCGGGACGGATGTGGTTCCGCTTGTCGATGATCGCTTTGCTTCTCCGTTTGACTTGATTGATGTCGCGAATCGCGGTGGCATAGATAGTCAAGTGCTTTTGAATAGCGTTCTTGAATCGCTTTTGAAAAAGGCTACTTTGGATAAATTTGTTTGTTCTAACGATAGAGTGGCGGCTTCGCTGATAGATTTTTTCAAAGCGAAAAAGTTGCCCACGCCGTACGTGGTGGGGTTTGACGATACGATTGAGAGCTACCGCTACGTATTTGACTCGTTTGCTTTCAACGTCGGGACGATGGTGAAAGAAGCGATTTATCACATTGTGGCACCAACCATATATGCAGAACAGCGGCGCCAAATGCAGACGCCGCTGGGTAGAGTGGTCGAGAAACACTAGGTTTTACAGAAGAACGTACGCATCTTCGTCACCCAGAACGTAGCGAAGGGTCCAGTTAAGTCTCGTTACGCA
Source organism: Fibrobacter succinogenes (assembly GCF_902779965.1). Lineage (NCBI taxonomy): Bacteria > Pseudomonadati > Fibrobacterota > Fibrobacteria > Fibrobacterales > Fibrobacteraceae > Fibrobacter > Fibrobacter succinogenes. Next base: position 63,350 of record NZ_CACZDK010000008.1, read on the forward strand.
ATACAAGACTTTACTGGATCCTTCGGGCTATTAGCCCGAAGGATGACGTAATGCAATAAAAATCAAACGTTAAATTTCCCGGAGCAGGCGAGGAGTCCGAGCATATACAGGAGTCCGTCGTAGTAACGCCAGAGTCCGGTCGGAATTTCCATGTTCCAGAGGTCTTCGGCGAACGGCTTGATAAGCGGATCGCCTGCAGGGAGTGCGACAGTTGATGCCGCGTTCATGGCAATCAGGCCGCCCGTGGCAAGTCTTGCCTCGCGCGGGAACGCGCTCCCGTCGACACGCATGTCGGCGAGGTACGGGCGACGCCCGTGGAGGTAGCCGAGAATTTTTCGGACTGCAGAAATTTCCCATTCGCTCACATCGGCACGTTCGCCTTTGTCTTGCAATGTGGCGGCGTCAAGTCCGATATTCCATACAACGCGCCAAGCGTCTCCGCAGAAACAGTCGCTTTCCGGGTGCCAAGGCGTTTTCTTGGGCGTTCCGTCAAATTCGCTGTAGTCGGCGGCAAGTCCCGTGACCGGATGGCAAGCTTTTTTCAAGTAGGCTACGCTGTTGTCCGCAATCTTGTTCCAAATTTCATCGCCGCTTGCTTCACCATACATTCTGTAGAATGCGACCGTGTTGTAGCTCGGGTCGGTGTAATCGTTGCCTTTCATGGGTGAGAATCGCACGAGGCCTGCGTTCACGTCCATCATCGTGTACACGTCGCCTGCTTGCGGCTTGTGAGCCATGTCATTGATGAGCTCGACGGCGTCGCACTTGTATTGTTCGTTTTTGAAAATCTTGGCAGCGTAAAGGAGCGCTGCAGCAAAGTATTCTTCGCCATCTGGGGCGGCACCCGGGTCCATCATCGTGAAATCGGCGGTCGAAACTTGCCAAGAGTAATAACCGGCGAGGTCACCTTCGGTGTTCTTCATGTGCGTCTTGGAGAATTTCCAAAGCTTGTCGAAAAGGTCCTGCTTGCCGAGGAGAGCGGCAACTGTCATACCGTAGCTCATGCCTTCGGAGCGGATGTCGTTGTGGCCGATATCCACGATGTACGCCATGTCATTGCCTTTGTCAAAGCAAATGCGTTCGTTTTCGCGGTCGCCTTCAAACAGTTGCGTGAATGCCTTGTTGAGTTTTGCCTCGATTTCGGCGGGAGTCTTACCAATTTCTTCAAAAATGTTTCTCATGACAAGTAAAATAGAAATGTATTGGGCCGCCGTCCTGTTTGCAAGGTGAAATATTTAAAAAGTGTTGTGGGTGTTTCTCTCAATGCTTGAATTATTGCCATGATTGAATTTTCGCGACATTTGTGAAAAAAATTAAATGTTCAAATAAAATTGAAAATGTCATGATTTGACATTCGATAATTCTATATTCATTAAAAATAGATAATCCCGTTTTTTTTTGCATGTAGGCGGGAAAGGAGAGAAAATGAAGAATGTTGAAGAAAAAATATTAACGATTCGCAATGAACGTGTTATCTTGGATTGTGATGTAGCCAGTCTCTATGGCGTACCTACAAAAGAAATAAATCAAGCCGTTAGGAATAATCCAGAAAAATTCCCCAAGGGGTACATATTCCAAACGACGGATGATGAAAAAAGTGAGGTGGTAAAAAATTTTGACCACCTCGAGAAGCTGAAATATAGTCCTGTTAATCCAACTGCATTTACAGAACGTGGCTTATATATGCTAGCTACGATATTAAAGGGAAAAATTGCTGTTCAGACAACGATAAGTATCATAGATACTTTTGTTGAAATTAGGGAATTGTCTCGTGCTGTAGCTAGTATTCCCCATGTCGTAGATGAATCGGAACGAAAGTCTTTGTTAAAACGTAGCGGAGAAATTATTTCAAATGTTCTTACTAGTGATTTGGAAGAATCCGAAACAGAAACTGAAATAGAATTGAATTTGGCTATGCTTAAGATAAAACATAAAGTTAAAAAGGAACGTCAACGAAACTAAAAACGCCCGCATTTCTGCGAGCGTCTTTAAAAGCTTGAGTCTTCTTGGCTCTAAGCGGGTTACTACCTGGAGTAGTATTCCACGACGAGCTGTTCTTCGAGCTTGACCGGGATCTGGTCGCGGAGCGGGAGCTTCACGAGAGTACCCTGCATCTTGCCGAGATCGACAGACAAGTATTCCGGAGCAGCAGCTGCAGAAGCGATTGCTTCCTTGATCTGCACGTGTTCCTTAGACTGTTCACGAACGGCAACCACGTCGCCAGCCTTGATGAGGCGGCTCGGAGAGAAGCTACGAACACCGTTCACAGTGAAGTGACCGTGTGCTACGTACTGACGAGCAGCGAATATCGTACGGGCAAAACCCATGCGGTAGACGACTGCGTCAAGACGAGTTTCGAGCAAGATCATCAGGTTATCACCTGCAGAACCTTCACGACGGTTAGCTTCCTTGTATGCCTTGGCAAGCTGAGCTTCGGAAATGTTGTAGGTGAAACGAAGACGCTGCTTTTCGACCAACTGCTGCTTGTAAACGGAAGCAGACTTCTTGCGGGTCTGACCATGCTGGCCAGGTGCGAAGTTGCGGCGGTCGAGAGCCTTTTGAGTCTTCTGAGAAACGGCAACGCCGAGAGAGCGTGCTACTTTACCTTTAGGTCCGCGGAAGGAGGACATATTTACCTCTTTGAGGAAGCTCTTTGGTTACGCTTACAAGTTGGCAGAGCTTGGCACGACTTGCAAGATTTGGACTTCAAATTTAGTCAAATGTTCACTACTTGTCAACAGAATCTGGGCATTTCTCGAAGACGAATGGGTTGTGATCGCCTTGGACCTTGAAAATGCGGCGGTCGCGTTCACATTCGCGCTCGGTGACGGGGTACATCTTGTCCCAGGTTTCGAAAAGCCTGCGGTCTTGCTTGGAGAGGTTGATGTTGTAGGTCTTTTCCATGTAGAAATGCACGCGGGCGATTAAGCCTCGGACTTCTTTGCGGGGTTGGACCTTCTTGTCCTTGAAATCCACGATGGTTTCACACTCGCCGTACATGGGAACTGGGTTGTTCGTCCATTGGCTGAACATAAAGTTGCTGCGGTCTCCGTTCACTTCGCCGATGGCGGGGTAGAGGTTGTGGAGGTCGCCTTCCATGATTTTGAACGTGGTGTCGTTTGCGCTGCAATTTTTGCGGCCACCGTCACGCCAGCAGGGGAGGTGCTGGCCCATGTTGTGGGCGGTGACGATGTGTTCCCATTCGATGCGTTGGGTGCGCTTGAAGCTCTTGCGTTTTTCGTTTTCGCGCGGCTTGTAATTGCAGGTGCTAAAGTCGACTTTCTTTTTGTCGAGGTAGCGGCATCCGCAGTAGAGGGTCTCCTGGAGCTCACCGTAGTAGATGCGCCGCATTTGCTTGCCCGCATCGCGGTAGTTGTAGTGCTGTTGTGCGGCCAGAGGATCGACTTTGGCGAAGGATGTTGCTGCAAAAATGCAGAAAAGCAAAGCGACAGCGCTTGCTGAAACTTTCATATAATTAAAACCTCGTGTTGTGTGTGATAGAAATGTAATCATTTTAGTGGTTAGTATGCAGTGGTTAGTAAACAGGATTGCCAAAAGAACGTTCTTATTGCAATCCTAACCACTAACCACCAACCACTGCTTACTGTGGCGATGCCTTGCTTTCACTGCTCATTGCTATATTCTCTCGTCTCTGGTCTTTCGTCTCTTGTCTTTTCTATATTGTTGCCCATGATTCAGAACGGATTGGAATATTTGAATTCCCGCCTCATTTTCGGGATGATGCCTGGGCTTGCTTCTACACGTAAACTTTGCGAAGCTCTTGGGAATCCTCAGAAAAAGTTCAAGACAATTCATGTTGTGGGTACGAACGGCAAGGGATCCACGAGCTATTATCTTTCTGGAATTTTGCAGGCGCATGGCGTCAAGACGGGGCTTTATACGAGTCCGCATTTGGTGAGCATGCGCGAACGCATTCGTGTAAATGATTTGCCGATTGACGATGGCTCGCTTGACCGCTTGATTATGCAGGTCAAGGCGGCAGCCGAAAAAGCTCAAGTGGAACCGACGTTCTTTGAAGTTTTAACGATTGTGGCGTTCCTCTATTATGCCGAACAACATATCGATGTTGCCGTTCTTGAAGCGGGCATGGGCGGTCGCTTGGACAGTACTGCCGTTGCCGATGGCGAACTGATTGTGCTCACGAGCATTGGGCTAGAGCACACGGAAGTTCTTGGTAGCACGGAATCTGCAATTCTTAAGGAAAAAATGGGTGTTGCAGGTTCTGCACAAAGTATTCTATCGAATGGTCGTGGCAAGACTTTTGTTCTTGGTGGTCTGAGTGAAGCGCTAATTGCTGAAGCTAATGTTTATGCGGCCTCGCACGGATGCTCTTGTGTTGTTCCCGAGATTCGTAATGATGTCGAACTTCCAAATTTAGGACAACATTACATTGAAAATGCAAGCCTTTCGCTCAAGGCGGCGGAGCTGTTCTTGAATAATTTTGATGAAACTCTTGCACTCAAGACTCTCTCGACGCGTTCTTGGGCGGGCCGTATGCAAAAGCTGATCGATGCAAACGGCGTGACGAAGTTTGTTCTAGATGGCGCTCATAATTCCCATGCGGTTCGTCGCTTGGTCGAAGCGTTGGATAAGTATTACCCGGAACAAAAGTTCCATTGCGTTTTCGGCGCTCTCCGCGATAAGGATGTGGGCGAAATGTTAAAGCTCATGGCTCCGCATGTAAGCCATTGGCATATCACGCGTACACCGTACCCGCGATTCCGCGAACTGGAAGACTTGCAGGCGGAACTTGAAAAACTCGGGTTGCACGTTGCGAGTGCAGGTGAGTTCTCGCGAGAATATCTGGATGAGATCGCTGCAAGCGTGGGCGAGAGTTCGACTCCGATTCTTATTACGGGTAGCCTTTATATGATAGGGGCGACCGTGCAGGCGCTCAAGGATGACTTTGATGGGTTGAGCTTCTTCCGTGGGATGAAGCCTACCACCAACGAACATCGTTAAGAAGAAAATGACTGGATGGGGCTACGCCCCAACTCTTTGGCTTGGTTATGCCCATGCAAGCATGGGCGCAACACTCGCCTCTGAGTTGTCTTCGGGGCTCAGGATGACGTTGTGAAAAAAAAGGACCTTGGCAAATGCCAAGGTCTTTTAAGTCGCTTGAAATTTAAACGAAATTAGTCGTCCATTTCGTCAAGTTCTGCGTAAGCCTTTTCAGCAGCGGCGCGAATCTTTTCCACTTCGGCCTTCTTTTCCTGCTGTTCGAGCATCTTGATGTATTCGGAGACGAGGTCAGAGTCAAGCGTCATCACGCCATAAACCTTGAACTTGCCATCAGCAGTGGTTTCGACCTTGACATCGCTGAGCGTTGCACCGTTGAGGCGCTGGCTAACAGCAGTCTTGGACGTGCTCTGGAAGTGTTCTGCAATTTCATCGCTCACATCTTCCTTGAAGTTCTTGACCAAAGCCTTGGTCTGAGCGTCGATAGACTTGGCGAGGTCTACGCGGGCGTTCTGATCAGCCTTTTCGTAGGCAATCTGTTCGTCAGCAGATTCTCCGATGCCGATACCAGCCGGGATGTGCTGCTTGAGATAGCTCTTCTTCTGCATCTGCATTTCGATGAGAAGGCTAGCTTGCTTTTCTTGCGGTGTCTGCGGAGGATTGCTAGAACAACCAGCGAACATTGCTGCAAGGGCGAGACATGCGATGAGTTTTTTCATTGTTTTCTCCTTGGAATAAAAATCCATTAACATTGTTTTGTGATTTTAATATACAAAAAATATCATGTAAAAATGGAAATTTACGGTATTTGTCAAAAAAAGTGTTGATAATCGATAGGGCTTTACTTTTTATAGGGCTTTTTTGTATTATAATATAGCTCGTATAATTGTGTAAAATTTTTTTGGAGGTTGTCTTGAACAATACTGTACCTGTTTGGCAAATGATTACGCAGTCCGATATTGTAACGATGATTATTCTCGGAATCCTTGCCTTTATGTCGCTCGGCTCTTGGGGAATCATCATCGTGAAGTTCTTTAAGCACAAATCGAATTTGCGCGCTAATGCAAAGTTCTTTAAGGAGTTCGGCAAGCTTAAACGTTTTTCGGAACTGCAAAAGCTTTGCACCGTTTCAAATGATAGCGCATTGCGTTTGTTGAGCGTCGAAGTCTTGAACGAAGTATCTAAGTTCAAGGGAAAAGTGAGTTATGAATCCATTCAGCATCGTGCGTCGTTGCTCGAAGATGCTATCCAGCGTTCGATTGAAGGCATTCGCATGGGCGAGGATCGCTATTTGACTTTCTTGGCTACAAGCTCTAACTTGGCTCCGTTCTTTGGCTTGCTGGGTACTGTTTGGGGGATCATGATTGCGTTCTTCCAGATTGGTCATCACGGCTCTGCGGATTTGACTGTTGTCGCTCCGGGTATCGCTATGGCTCTTATTACGACGGTTGCTGGCCTCGTGGTTGCAATTCCTGCCTCTGCTGGGTACAATTACTTCACTTCGAAAAACGGAAGCAACGAAACATCGTACTATAATTTTGGCTCTCAAGTTTTAAGTTTGTTCAAAAGAGGGGACTTGCTTACTGTTGAAGGAGTTGCCGAGGAGGAAGCGTGAAACGCAGCCGCCGTAAGGACTTAAAGCAGGAACTGAACCTCACGAACATGATCGATATCGTGTTCGCTATCTTGATTGTGTTTATTTTGTGTGCACCGTTGATGAGCCAGGGAGTAAAGGTTAATCTCCCGCAAGTAAAGGCTCCAACGATGGAACAACAGAAGCTTTTAAAAGTTTCGATCACCAAGAATCTGGAGATATTCATCGCTGATATGCAGGTGGATATGGAAAGTTTCGAAAGCATTTTCAAGTCGCTGTGGAATGGCGAGATGGCGGTGGTCATCAACTCGGACGAAGCAGTCAGCTATGGCTTTGTGATGAAGGTTGTGACTCAAGTGCAAAAACTTGGTGTAACGAAACTCGGTTTTTTGACGATGACCCCTAAAGACGAATTGGTAAATGAAAAGAAATAGGGACCAAATCCAATATTTCGAGACGGAAAACGATGGATCTTTGTTCAAGATCATCGTGTGTGCTGTCGTGTTTCATTTGGCGGTTGTCGGGACTTTGATCGCTCTCAACAATATTGATTTATCGAAGCCAGCCGAAGAAATTCCCGTGTTCGAAATGGTGCAAGTGGATGAACCGGTAAAAGCTCCAGCGGCTCAAGCTCCGCTACCGGAACCAGAACCGCAGCAAGCGCCGAAGGTAGAAACTCCGCCGGAAGTGCCGCCGGAGCCCGTTCCCGAAGTAACGCCGGAACCGGAGCCCGCTCCAGAGCCTACGCCAGAAAAGACGCTTGAGCCAGAGGCTCCGCAAGTTCCTGAGGAACCTGCGCCCGAGATGAAGCCGGATACGCCGGAGCCAGTGCCTGTGCCGGAACCCAAGGTCGAAGAAAAGAAGCCGGAAGAAAAGGTTGAACAGCCGAAGCCCGTCGAGAAGCCTGTTGAAAAGCCGGTAGAAAAAATTGCGAAGAAGACCATCGAAAAGAAAAAAGTCGAAAAGAAGCCTGCGAAAAAGCCAAAGGATGACGACTTTGATATCGATGATTTGAAGTTGCAGAAGTCCTTTGAAATGCCAAGCCTCAAGGCGGTGAATCCGATTGATATGGATCCGCTGATGCAGGTGTTCTTGGAACGCGCGAAGGCAAAAATCATGAGCAATTTCAATCCGCCGAATGGACTTACGATTGATCGAGATGCAAAGACGACGGTTCAGTTTACGGTGGAACGTTCTGGGCTTATTACGAGTGTATTCCTCAAGCGTTCTTCGACGAACAGCGCCTGGGATCACTTGTCGGTGCGTGCGGTGAAAATTTCGAAGTTGCCGGAACTTCCGCCAACGTACAATGGCTCAAGTCTTGTGTTGCAGTTTAACTTTACGCCGAACTAGGAGTGAGGTCGTGGGGGATGAGGTCGGCGCAGGCGCCTTTGAGGTATGAGAAGTTTGGAATTGAGGTTTTAATGATGAAAAAGATGAAACTGTTTTTTTGTGCGATAGCGTTGATGCTTGTTGCGCCCTCGTTTGCGGCGATTGACACGATTGCTGTGGATGTGGGAATTTCTGTGTTCCAGACGATGCCGATTGGTATTGTGCCTTTTGAAGAAGACGGAAAAATCAAGTGGACAAGCGAAGCTCCGCATTTGATTTTGGCACGAGATGCAAATCTTTCTGGGCGCTTTGAAGCGGTTGCTTCGGACAAGTTTGACTTGGTGCTTTTTAGCAAGAAGCGCGCTCGCCAGTATGTGACCGGCAATGCAACGAAGCTCTCGAACGGAAAAATCAAGCTCGATTGCTTTTTGTATGCCGCCGAAACGAAGGATTTGTTGCTTGGCGAAAGCTATACTGTAAAGCCTTATGACGTGCGTCAGGCGGTGCATTCTTTCTTTGACAAGGTTGTTTATCGCTTGTTTGGGGAACGCGGTATTGCTACGACAAAGCTTGCTTACGTTTCGAAAATCGATGGCGTGAAGCAGGTGGTGATTTCGGATTACGATGGTTTTTCCCGTCGCCAAATTACGCGTGATTCTTCGATCAACATCATGCCTGTTTGGCAAAAAGGCAATAAGGGACTTGTGTATGTGAACTTCCGCAAGCAGCGCCCGAACCTTTATGCGATTACTTTTGGCGGCAAGGAAACTCCGCTCTTTACGCAATACAAGCAGACGTTTAGTCCGGCTGTGAACCCGAAGACAGGAGAACTCCTTTTCTCGGTGACGGAAGGTGCCAAAACTGAAATTTATCGTGGCGATATCAAGACGGGTTCCGCTCAGAAATTCTTGCATTTGCAATCCAATCAGGTAAGCCCCTCTTGGAGCCCTTTTGCTAGTGAAGTGCTGTTTACGAGCGATCGTGGCGGTTCTCCGCAGGTGTATGCTGTTGGTAAAGATGGTTCAGACGTAAGGCGCATTACGTACATGGGCCATTACAATGAACGTGCGAGTTGGTCTCCGGAAGGTGACCGCATTGTCTATACATCAATGGACGATGGCAAAATGAATATTTATACGTGTGCTCTTGATGGAACGGATATTATCCAGTTGACATCGAATGCCGGGAATAACGAACATCCGTCTTGGTCGCCAGATGGTAAGCTGATTGCGTTTGCCAGTGACCGCGGTGGCAATTATCAAATTTATATTATGCGTAAAGACGGCAGCGGCGTGACTCGCATTACGAATGGTAACGAGAATACTTCGCCTACATGGTCTTGGTTCTTTGATGAGAAAAAGTAAAAAGAGGAGTGTTAATTATGGGTAAGTTTTTTAAAGTCGCTTTGATGGTAACTGCTGTTGCCTTATTTGCATGGGGCTGCAGCAAGGAAAAACCGGAGACGGATCCTCAACCGAAAACGGCCGAAGCCCCTGTGGATTCCTCGCTGAATCTTGACGCGCTTATTGCGGATACGCTGAGTGCTGATTCGTTGGCTCGCTTGGAAGCGGAACGCCTCGAAGCTGAACGAGCTCACTTGGAAGAAATGATCAACCGCATTATGGATGAAGATGTGTATTTTGATTATGACCGCTCCGACTTGACGGAAAATGCGAAGCGTTTGCTTGCTCAAGTGGCGGAAATATTGGTCAATGAAACTCGTTTTATTGTGACGGTTGAAGGGCATACGGATGCTCGCGGCACCGAAGATTACAACATCTCGTTGGGCGCTCGTCGTTCGACTGTTGTGAGGGATTTCTTGATTGCGTATGGCGTGGATGGCAATAGGCTTATGTCGGTAAGTTATGGAAAAGAACGTCCGAAAGTTCTGGGTTCCGATGAATCCGCTTATTCCAAAAACCGTAGAGCCCATTTCCGCGTATCTATTGCAAATATTGAATAGGGGGTGAATCATGAATTTGAAAGCGATTTCTTTAGGTGTTTTTTTTGCATCGTTTATGCTTTCGGGATGTAGCAGTATTACGATACTGCGAACAAAAGAAATGAAAGCTGTTGGCGATGAAATCATGGTCAAGAATGATTCTGCTTATAAGGCTCTTTCGGCAGAGAATGATTCGCTTCGAGTGCAGCTGGATAGCGTAAAGTCTCAATTGGATGCGGCTGCGGTGGCGCAGAAACGCTTGCAGGCCGAAGTGACTCTCCTTTCGAAACGCATGAGCGAAGAAACTGTTCGCCGCGATACTCGCCAAGAAGAGATTATTTATCGCTTGGATTTGCTCCTTGGCAAGTCTGACAAGATTTTGGCGAAGAAGGTTGTGGTGAACAATGGCGCAGCTAGCGCTGTCATGGAATCCGATGCGGATGCCGCAAAAATGGTAGAAGCGGAGACGATGTTCAATGCCGCTCATTCGGATTACCATCGCGGTGAATACAAGTTGGCGTACAACGGCTTTAAGCAGGTTTATGAACTTGTAAAGAAAGGCGAAATGGCCGAAGGTGCTCTTTACTGGATGTCGCTTTGCTTGATCGAAGCGAATCAGGCCGCAAAGGCAAAAACGCTTTTGACGAATCTCGTCGATTCGAACCCGCAAGGGTTGAAGGCTTGCGCCGGAATGTTCAAACTGGCGTCACTTTACGGCAAGGAATGCGATTTGGAACGCCAGAAGCACTACTTGCAGAAAATTATTTCGAGCAATACTTGCGCTTCGACGCCGGAACTGGAACAGGCTGCCTTGCAATTGCAGTCGATGCTTGATTTTAGGTCTACAGACGGGCGCTCGGCAGAACAAGTTTGCCGCGAACAGATGCGGTAAATACAAGAAATGATGGACCCTTCGACCCTTTGGGTCTCAGGGTGACGAGGTGAAAAAAAAAGCCGGCTTGATGAAGCCGGCTTTTTGTGTAATTGCTTGGACCCTATCAGAGTTGCTTTGCGGCTCCCTCCAGGGGGACATTGAACGTTATTCGTCGCGGGCGTCGGGGTTGAAGCGCTTGACGGTGGCGCCGATCTTTGCCATCTTGGCTTCGAAATCTTCGTAGCCACGGTCCAGGTGGTAAATGCGGCTGATGGTCGTTTCACCTTCGGCAATGAGGCCTGCGAGAACGAGCGCTGCGCTTGCACGAAGATCAGAACCCATGATGTCGGCACCTTCGAGCGGGAGGCCGCCCTTGATTGTTGCTGTGTTGCCGTTCAGCTGGATAGAAGCGCCTAAGCGTTCAAGTTCGGCGACGTGCTTGAAGCGGTCGTTATAAACGGTATCTTGCACGAGGCTGTTTCCTGGAATGGAAAGAAGCGTTGCCATGAACGGAGCTTGCATATCTGTCGGGAAGCCAGGGAATGGGAGCGTCATGAGGCTCATGGGCTTGAGTTCTTGCTGACGGGCATCGACTTCGGCCCAGTCGGGGCCGACATTCACTTTGCAACCGATTTCGCGGAAGGCATCGAGCGTTGATGCGATGTGTTCTGGAATGATGTGCGTGACTTTCACGCGGCCGCGCGTAATGGCGGCGGCACAGAGGAACGTGCCTGCTTCAATGCGGTCCGGAATGGTGACGCCTGTGCCCGGGCGCAGCGATTCAACGCCCTGGACGGTGAGGGTGCGCGTTCCGCGGCCCTGAATTTTGGCGCCCATGTTGGTAAGAAAGTCGATGAGGTTGTCGATTTCGGGTTCAAGGGCTGCATTTTGCAAGACGCTTACGCCTTTTGCAAGTGTTGCCGCCATCAGGACGTTGACTGTTGCACCGACGCTAGAAATCGGGAAGTTGAAGTTGCCGCCGGGGAGTCTGCCTTCGCATGTGGCTTCGACGTAACCGTGCGTGACGGTAATCTTTGCGCCGAGAGCTTCGAGACCTTTGAGGTGAAGGTCAACGGGACGCGGGCCCCAGGCACATCCGCCAGGGAGCGAAACGCGGCAACGTCCGAAACGGGCAACGAGCGGACCGAGCACATAGAAGCTGGCGCGCATGGTTTTCACGAGTTCATACGGGGCTTCCAAATGGTCTACGCCGCGAGTGTCGATTTTTAGAGTATGGCTTCCTCCGTTGATGTGGCAACCGATAACGCGGAGCACATCGGACATGGTCTTCATGTCTTTCAAGTGCGGAACGTTCGCGATTTCAGAAACGCCATCGGCGAGGAGCGCTGCGGCCATAACTGCGAGTACAGCGTTCTTTGCACCGGAAATTTCGACTTCACCATTGACAGGTGCTTTTACTTGCGGAACGATAAACTGATCCATATAAACTAAACCTCTTTATTAATCTCTTTGCTGTTCTTTTGTGCGATTGGGTCGTGGACAACGCGTGTTCTTGCGATATAATCGTGCAAAGCCCTCTTTTGCGGATCGATGAGGACAATGAGGTAGCCCAGACCATAAAAATACAAAGTCGCTTGCGTTACTATGCTAGCTATAAAGCGGAAAATCGAAAATGCCCACGAGAGTTTTTCTCCGTCAGCCATTTCTACATGAATGCGGAATAACTTTTTGCCCGGTGTTGCGCCCCAAACGGCGTGGAATACGATAAAGTAAGCCGCTTGGACGAAACTCCAAATCGTAAAGAACGTTTGCATTCCGGGGAGCTTGAGAGCATTGGAAACGATGTCTGATGATGCCGGGTCTTCGGTGAATTGCTTTACAATTTCGATAACGGCGTTTATGTCAATCAGCCCTGCAAGGCTCATGACATAAAGGAAAATGGCTCCGATTATAGATAGAATTATGTTGTCTATAATAAAGGCGTTCGCACGTACAAAAAAGCCTGCGAAGCGCTTGCGAGTCACCCTGCTTTGGAGTAAAGTCTCGATGGTCTGTTTTAGAAGTTCTTCTTCAGTGGGCTCTGGAACTTCGGTTGCTTCGGGATAGTCCTTCCAAGCTTTCCAATTTGTTTCACCGCTATGCCAAACAAGAGTTTCATCTTTTATTTTGCCTTCGTTGACAAAATTCCTGATTTCGTCGATAGAGAAAGGGCCTTGACGCCTGTCCCCGTCGGTGATTGAAGTGTCGATATAAAACCATTTCATGTTGTGGAATAATTTAGTAAAAAGTTCGCAAGCCGAAATTTTGAAAAAATTGTAAATTTAGGGGTTATGATGATGTTTAAAATTGGTCAGCGTTACGTTAGCCAAGCCGAGCCCACCCTGGGACTTGGCATTGTTTCCGAAGTCCAGGGACGTACTGTCAAGATTTTGTTCCCTTCTATCGGTCAAGCTCGAATTTACAGAACCGAAGAAGCTCCTATTGAACGTTTTGTGTTGCAAGTGGGTGAGACTGTCAAGAGCGAAAAGGGTGCCTCTTTTGTGGTGGACTCTGTTCGTGAAGATTCGGGAATCATGGTTTATGTCGGGCGAAACGGCAAGGAGATGAAGGAATCCGAGCTGAGTTCGAAACTTTCGACGGCTCGACCGGCTGTGCTGTTCAAGGCTTTGTCCGATGACGAAGTTTGCTCGTCGCGTGATTTTTTGCGTCATGAAGATGCGATGGAAATGTATTACAAGTGGACATCGTCGCCAGTTCGCGGCATGATTGGCCCACGTGTGAACATGATCCCGCACCAGTATTACCTTTGCTATCGTGCATGCTCTAGCTCGACGCTCCCGAGGCTCATGCTTTCTGATGAAGTGGGCTTGGGTAAGACGATTGAAGCGGGCATGATTTGGCATGCGCTCAAGTCTCGTGGCCGTATTCAGCGTACGCTTGTGATTGTTCCGGAAACGCTAAAGCACCAGTGGATGATTGAAATGAAGCGTCGTTTCAACCAGCTCTTTACACTTGTGGACGAAGGTTATATTCGCGGCTTGTTTGTCGGTGTTGCGAAAGATGAGACGAAGCCGAACCCGTTCATGCAGAGTAACGACATCATCGTTTCCATTGACTTTTTGATGGCGCAACCGGCGTTGATTGAAGACCTCTTGAAGACGAACTGGGACATGACCATCATCGACGAAGCTCACCATCTGGTGTGCGAGGATGGTTTCACGAGTCACGAGTATATGCTTGCGAACCGAGTGATTGCACGTTCGAAGGGCGTGTTGCTTTTGACGGGAACGCCGTTGCAGTTGCATCCGGAATCGCAGTTCAACCGCCTCAAGATGCTCGACCCGGTGCGCTTTGCGGACTACAACGATTTTATCAAGGACCAAGAAACTTATCTCAAGCTTGTGAGAGATTTGAGCAAGCTCCCGACGGATCCGAGCCATCACATGAGCTGGGACGATTTGTACGAATGCGTTCCGAAAAACTCGATGATTCGTCCGTGGTTGGAACAGGAAAATTCAAAGGCGATGACGGCTGGCGAATGGATGCGCCGCATTGTCGATGGCATGGGCACGGGTTCTGTGGTGTTCCGCAATACGCGTAAGGGCGTGGGCGGATTCCCGAAGCGTGTGCTCGATGAAATCCCGCTGGAACCGAATCCGGCTTATCGTGAAATGGTGGAAGTGGCTGCGGATCGCGACCTCGAAGCATCGACGGACATTCAAGAGAACGGCCTCCTCTGCACGCGGTTCTCTGATGCTTGGCATATGGATGAACGCTTTGAATGGCTCAAGGGATTCCTCAAGGAATACAAGAACGAAAAGGTCTTGTTGATTTGCGAATCGATTCAGGTGGTGCAGGCGCTTGAAACTTTGCTCGTTGAATTCTTGGGTCCTGGTGCGTTTGTGATGTTCCATGAAGATATGAGCATCATGGCGCGCGACAAGGCTGCCGCAAACTTTAGCAAGCCCGATGGCGCCAACTTGCTCATCGCATCTGAAATTGGTTCGGAAGGCCGTAACTTCCAGTTCTCGCATCACTTGGTCTTGTTTGACTTGCCGCTTGATGCTGCACTTGTAGAACAACGTATTGGCCGCTTGGACCGCATTGGTCAGGATAAGGACATCATCATCCACGTGCCGTACGTGAAGGGCTCTGGTCAGGAAGTGATGTTCCGCTGGTACAATGAAGGTTTGAATTCGTTCGGTGCACCTCTCATGAGCGGTGGCGAACTTTTCCTCAAGTACACGGAAGCTTTGATTGAGGCTCTTGCAACTCCGCAGGCAAGCCTTGAAAACTTTGTGAAGAACGTGATTCCGCAAGTCAAGAAAGATTGCGAACTCATGCGCAAGAATATTGAAAACGGTCGTGACCGCTTGCTGGAATTTAACTCCCGCAATCCCGAAAAGGCAAAGGAAATTACGGACGAAATTCGCGAACTTGATGCGGAACCGGAACTCAAGAATCTTGTGTTCGATTCTTTGATGAACCGCGGGCTCGATGTCGAGAAGAGTTCTGTGCCGGGATGCTTCCTTATTACGATGGGACCGCAAGTTGAAGCGGGCTCCGTGCCGGGCATGCCGGAACTTGCTTCTGGCGTGTATAGCGCTGGAGGTGGCCGCGTGAATAGCCAAACGGATTTGTGTGGCGAAGGTGGCGGCGATTCGGAAGGCGATGGCCGTACGAATGGTGGCACTTGCATGACGGTCACGTTCGATCGTGAAGTGGCAATGACGCATGACGATATTGAATTTATCAGCTTGGATCATCCGCTTGCTCAAGGTGTGTTCGATTACGAAACCGGCATGGGACGCGGAACGGTCGCTTGTGCTATTTGGCCGAATTCCGGAAAGCGCGGGCTCATGATGCAGTATAATTTTGCTGTGGAACTCCCGGTGTCCGAAGAATGGGGCTGTGCCGATATCGCAGGACCTAAGTACTTCAAGGTGCTCTTGGATGCAAAGGGTGAAAATCAATCCGGATGTTTTGAAGCGCTTGCGAATGCGGCTCTCAAGGATGTGGGTATGCCGCAGGGCAATGCTGCTGTCGATATGATAATCCGTTACTTTGCTAAAGATGGACTAGCGAAGGCTCGCTTGATTGTTTCTGAACAAGCTAAAAAGTATGCTGAAGAAGCGGCGAATGCCGTGGAAGCGCGTTCGGAACAGGAATACCAGCGCATGAACCATTTGCTTTCGATGCGTGGCAAGGCGGGTACGAGTGAAGCTCTTAAGCAGCTCCGCAAGAACGTGCAAGAACGCAAGAAAATTGTGGCAAATCCGCAACTCCGTTTGGATGCCATCCGCTTGGTGGTGTGCAAGTAGGGGTTGATCTTAGAACTTAGAACTTAGAGCTTAGAACTTAGATAATTTGGATTTTCTAAGTTCTACCAACTAAGTTCTGCCAACTGCGGCGAAGCCGCGAAAAGATTATGAGTGAATTAAGAAAGAACATTTTAGATGAAGCTCGCCGCGTGGTGGTGAAAATTGGATCTCGCATTCTCGTGGATTCTGAGCGTGGTGGCGTTCGTACGCGTTACATCCAGAAGCTCGCGGATTCCGTGGCGCGCTTGATGGATGCCGGCAAGGAAGTGGTCATTGTCACGAGTGGTGCTGTGGGCACAGGCATGGCTGAACTTGGCTATGCACAAAAGCCGACTGTGCTTGCCGAAAAGCAGGCTTGTGCTGCCGTGGGCCAGATTGACCTCATGTATGCTTATCGCGAAATGTTCCGCTGGGTGCAACTCTCCGTCGGTCAGATTCTTTTGTCTGCAGAAGACTTCCGCGACCGTGCACGTTACAAGAATTTACAGAACACCATCAAGGCAATGCTTGCTCGCAAGATTGTTCCGATTATTAACGAGAACGACTCCTTGGCTGTTGCCGAAATCAAGGTGGGCGATAATGACAAGCTTTCGAGCGATGTGGCGCTGTTCTTGGATGCTGATTTGCTCTTGATTTTTACGGATGAAGATGGCTTGTTCGATGACAATCCGAAGAAGAACCCGAATGCGCGCTTGTTGAATTTTGTTCCTGAAATTACGCCTGCGATTCTCGCACTCGCTGGAAAGCCGGGCGAAGCTGGGTCCGCCGTGAGTACGGGCGGTATGCGTAGCAAGCTGGAAGCCATTCGCAATGTGACGAAGAGCGGTGCCAATGCGTTCCTCGCAAATGGCATGAAGGTGCTCCCGCATCAGGTGTTCTTTGAAAATGCAAATGGTACTTTGTTCGCAGGCTCCAAGAAAAAGCTCAATAGCCGTCAGCGCTGGCTGAGCTTTATCACAACTCCGCGTGGAAGCGTGATTGTCGATGAAGGCGGCGTGAAGGCCTTGCGTGAAAATCATTCGAGCTTGTTGCCGGTTGGCGTGATTGCTGTACAGAAGCATTTCGACAAGGGCGACTTGATTGAAGTCCAGGACGAAAAGAAGAATCCTGTGGCTCGCGGTGTTGCTGGTTTTGATAGCGAAACGCTCAAGCTTGTGCTCCGCAAAAAGACTGCTCAGGTGCATGAAATCTTGGGCAAGAATGTTCCTGATGAACTTATCCACAAGAACGACTTGGTTGTATTCTAATTAGGTGACTTTAGACCGCTTTAGACAAAAGGATCAAACGTATGGCTGAAGATCAGAATGTCGAAGAACTGGCCGAAGAATCGGCGGAACTCCCGAAAGTTGAAAGTAGGGAAGACCTGGCTCGCATTATACAGGCGCTTGTGTTTGCGTCTCCGGATGTCGTGACGCTTAAGAAGCTTCGCGAAATTCTTGGCGATTTTTTGGATGCTCGTTCTGTGGCGGATGCGCTCATTACCGCGAACGATTCTTTGAACAAGATTCAGTCTCCGTTTGAAATTGTGGAACAGGCGGGCGGTTACCGCTTTAGAACACGTGCAAAGTATTATCCGTGGGTGCGTAAGCTCTTCCCGGAAGCAAATGCCCGCAGGCTCAGCCAGGCGGCTCTTGAAACGCTTGCCGTGATTGCGTACCAGCAGCCGATTACGAAGGCTGCCATTGAACAAGTGCGTGGCGTTTCGTCTGCGGATGGTCCGATCCGTAACTTGCTCGACAAAGGTTTTATTACTTTGGGCGCAAGAGCAGAAACGGTCGGTAACCCCTATACTTACGTGACTACGCAGGAATTTTTGAAATACTTTGGTATCAATCGCATTCCTGAAGACTTGCCGCGCTTGCGCGAATTCAGTGAACTTTTGGAAGCGGGCGCTTTGGTGCCGCAGTACTCCAAACCTGATAACGCTCCGGAAGAACCGACTCCGCTCGAAGAATCGACTGACCAGATTGAATTGTCTATGGGAGATGCTTAATGGCCGTTACTCCGTTGATGCAGCAATATTACGAAATCAAGAAAGAAAATCCTGGCTGCATTTTGTTTTTCCGCATGGGCGACTTCTTTGAACTTTTTGAAGATGACGCTGTAATCGCCTCGAAAATTTTAGGTTTAACGCTCACGAGCCGCAATAACGGCGCCTCCGGTGCAACGCCTTTGTGCGGGTTCCCGCACCACGCTGCCGAACGCTATGTGCCAAAGATGGTGGCTGCCGGCTACCGCATCGCCATTTGCGAACAGGTCGAAGACCCGAAACTCGCGAAGGGCATTGTCAAGCGCGACATTGTTGAAATCATCAGCGCCGGCACGGCGATGAACGAAGAAAACCTCAATGCAAAAGAGGCGAATTACCTTTGCGCTTATGTGCCTGCGACAAGCGATGACGGCAAGGGCGGAAACGGCGATGTTGCAGCGTTTGCGATTGCAGATGTGACGACGGGTTACTTGGCCACGTGCCGCAGCAGTGTGCAGGCTTTTGAATGCGAATTCAGCCGCCGCATGCCCAAGGAAATTGTGATTCCCGAAGGGACGACAATCCCCTCGGCGATTATGGATTTGATCAAGGCCGAAAACGTCTTGGTCACTGAACTCCCGGCGATTTTGTTTGCAGAAGACCAGGCAAAGGATGTGCTGTTTACGCACTTCAAGGTTGAAGCGCTTGATGGCCTTGGCTTGGATGGTCGTGTTTTTGAAACGTCTGTGACGGGCGCTTTGCTCCAGTATTTGATCAACCAGAAAAAGTCTGAACTGTCGCACTTTACGACGCTTGAGATTTTGAATCTGGACGATTACATGACGCTCGACCCGAGTACGCTACGCAATTTGGAATTGGTGCGTCCGCTGAATGCTGACGATTATTCCAGCACGCTTTGCTCGGTGCTCGATTTTACGGTGACGGCAATGGGTGGGCGAACGCTCAAGGACTGGGTGAGCCATCCGTTGATTGCTGTGGACCGCATCCGCGAACGTCAAGAAGCGGTGGGCGAGCTTGTCCAGAATCCCGTGGCGCTTGACGAACTTAAGGAATCCTTGACGTCGATTCTCGATATGGAACGCTTGATGGGCCGTGTGGGTAGCGGTCGTGCCAATGCCCGTGACCTCGCGGGAATGGGGCGTTCTCTCTCGCAGGCATCGAAAGTCGCTGACGTTTTGGAAGGCTTGCATGCGCCGCTTTTTGAAGGCTTGCGTGAAACGTTGAATGCGGCAAAGGGCCGTGGCGAAGATTTGCTCAAGTACTTCAATGATGACTTGCCGATGACCGTGCGCGAAGGCGGAATGATTCGCCCGGGCGCCAGTGCGGAACTTGATGCCATGAACGAGGACATCAAGGAGCGCCGCGAATGGATTGCTTCTTTGGAAGGTCGTGAACGCGAACGCCTCGGCATCCCGAGTCTCAAGGTCGGTTACAACCGCGTGTTCGGTTACTACATCGAAATCACGAAGGCGCAGATGGCAAAGGCCACGCAGCCGATTCCTGACGAGTATATCCGCAAACAGACGACGGTAAACGGCGAACGCTATATCACGCCGGAGATGAAGGAATGCGAATCCGTTATCAGCAATGCCGAAGTCAACATCCATGCGCTGGAATACAAGATTTTTTGTGAACTTCGCGAACGCGTGAACAGCTGGCGCGCCGAACTCCAGGGCATTGCCGATGCGATTGCCCGTGTGGATAGTTTGTACAGTTTTGCCCGCGCGGCACGCAAGTACAATTACGTTTGCCCGGAAGTTTTTGAAGGAACGGGTATTGAAATTCGCGGCGGTTTCCATCCGGTGATTGTCGCGGTGAACCCCGATTTGAATTTTGTCCCGAATGATGTGACGCTCTCGCCGGACGGTACGCGACTGATGCTCATTACGGGCCCGAACATGGCCGGTAAATCGACGTATTTGCGCCAGACGGGACTTATTGTGCTTATGGCGCAGATTGGCTGCTTTGTGCCTGCTGAAAGTGCGCGCATTGGCGTGGTGGACCGCATCTTTACGCGTGTGGGCGCAAGCGACCGCTTGAGTCGTGGCCTCAGTACGTTCATGGTCGAGATGATCGAAACGGCGAACATCCTCCGCAATGCGACGCCGCATAGCCTTGTGCTGCTCGATGAAATTGGTCGCGGTACGAGTACGTTTGACGGCCTCTCGATTGCATGGGCGATTGTCGAAACGCTCCACAGCGAGCCTGCCCGCATGGCGCTTACGCTGTTTGCAACGCACTATCACGAATTGACGGGGCTTGTGGAATCGCTGGAACACGCTGGCAATTTCCAGGTCGCCGTGCAGGAAAAGGGCGATAAGCTTACGTTCTTGCACAAGATTCTCGAAGGCGCTTGCGATTCGAGCTATGGCATTCATGTGGCTGAGATGGCGGGGCTGCCACCTAACGTGGTGCGCCGAGCTCGCAAGATTTTGCTCCGTTTGGAAAAGCAGAAGATTGACCCCAGCGACGAGGCGCAAAACAAGAAAATCAAGGCGCAGCCGCAGATGGACTTGTTTGCACCGCCAGACGAAAACACGCTCTTGCTCAAGGATGAAATCCGCAGGCTCAAGCCCGAGGAAATGACTCCGATGCAAGCGCTACAAAGATTAATGGACCTGAAGGAAAATTACGGGAAATAGAAAGTGGCTAGTAAACAGTGGTTAGTAAGCAGGAATGTAAAAGGAACGTTCTTATTGCATTCCTAACCACCAACCACTAATCACTAACCACTTTTGATTTAATTCCTAACCACTAATCACCAACCACTAACCACTAAACAATGATCGATTTCGCGGCTTTAATGAACTTTGCTTTTGAGAATCGGCTCTACGAGTCCGAGGTTCATGGCATTGAGCATTGGCATCAGGTGGAATATAACGGAATGCTGCTTGCCCAAAAGACGGGAGCCGACATTGACGTGGTGAGGTTGTTTGCAATTTTCCATGATTCGCAGCGCTTGGATGATGCGTACGACCGTGAGCATGGCGCACGTGGCGCGGAATTTGCAAAGCGTTGTCGCGAAGAAAAACTCTTTGAACTGGACGACGAGCGCTTTGGCTGGCTTTATGATGCTTGCTGCCTCCACACAATCCAACCGCGCACGGGAATTGTGACGGTAGATACCTGCTTTGATGCGGACCGTCTGGATTTGGGGCGTGTCGGATTTCCGCTGAATCCAGAGAAAATGGCGACCGACTGGGGCGCAAAAATAGCCCAAATGTCATTGACATCGGGCTTTTCTGTTTTTCACATGCGCGAGTGGATCCGCACATTGGTGTTGTAATCCGTCATCCTCGAACGAAGTGAGGGGATTCATACAGTTTTATTTACGGATATTTTACTCCGCAATCGCCTGGAACGTGCAGCTGATTTCGACAGCGACGTTCTTCGGGAGCGCCGAAACGCCAACAGCGGTGCGGGCGTGTTTGCCGTTCTCACCGAGAATTTGCACAGCAAGTTCGCTGGCGCCATTCAGCACAATCGGCTGGTCGTGGAAATCGCTTGCGGACTGCACAAATCCCTGAATTTGCACAAGTCGGAGCGTTTCTCCATTCTTTAGCTGCGTGAGGGCGGCCGCAATGTTGTTCAAGAAGCAAATTTGTGCCGCTTCCTTTGCCTTTTCGACAGAAATTTGGTTCGGAACAACGCCCGTAAAAGCAGAAAAATCGCCCTTCACAGACGGTAACTGCCCAGAAACAATAATCGTATCGCCAAAGCGCGTTGCTGGAACATAAGCGGCAACCGGTGCGGGGCAGGCGGGGAGCGTGAGGCCCAATTCTTGGAATTTAGAGACAATTTGACTCATGTAATCTCCTTGTTTTGCGCCATTAATATACAATAATTGAGGGGCTTTTGGGGCGTTCAGGACCCGCTATTTAAATCGCGCGCATGTTTTTGCGTATGGGTATATTCTAAGGCTATTAGTAGCGTTTATAAAAAAGAGATGCCCCGTCGAGGCGGGGCATGACACAGATGCTTGGCGGGTTTCTTGAACTATAACTGGATCCTTCGTCCCTTGGGGACTCAGGATGACATTCTAAGTTCTAAGCTCTAAGTTCTGCCAACTGCGGCTTAGCCGCGTCACTTCTTTTCGACTAATTCCGTGGCGAGTTTCTTCATTCCGTTGAAGTCCCACTTGCCGCTGCCGAGCTTCGGGATTGCTTCGACGCAGAATACGGAACCCGGCTGCATGAGCGGCGGGATGCCCGATTTGCGCAAACTTCTCGAAATTTCTTCGGTGTCGAGCGTTTCGTCGCCCTTGACGAGGAGCACGATGCGTTCGCCCTTGACGGAATCCGGAACGGCGGTGATTGCAAATTCGTGTTCGCCCAGAATGCCCGTTTCGGCAATGCGGAGTTCCACGGCGGTAAGCGAAATCATTTCGCCGCCGAGCTTTGCGAAGCGGCTGTAGCGACCGAGAATTTGTATGAACCCGTCCTTGGTGATGGTGCACTTGTCGCCGGTCTTGTACCAACGGCGTCCATCGATTTCGAGGATGACGTTTTCGGTCTTGGCTTCGTCCTTGAGGTACCCCTTCATGACTTGCGGGCCCGTGACCACGAGCATGCCTTCTTCGCCCTGCGGTAAGAATTCGTTCGTTTCGGGGTTGATGATAGCGGCAACCGTTCCCGGAGGCGGGAGGCCTATGCTGGAATTGTCGCAGCACTTTTCCATCGTCAAGAAGTCGTCGAGTAACACGTTCGGGGCGTTAATGGAGGCGAGCGGCGTAAGTTCTGTGCAGCCGTAACCTTCGTAAACATCTTTACCGAATTTGAGCTTGAATGTTTCGCGCATTTCGGGGCGGAGTTTTTCTGCGCCGGCGACGATGTAGCGGAGCGAATCGAGGCACATCGGGTGGACCCAGCGGTTGATGGCGATAGCGCGGAGGAACGTTGGCGTACCCATGAGGATGGTCGTCTTGTACTGGGCGCACACACGGGCAAGAGTCTTGATGTCGGTCGGGTCTGGGCAGAGCACCATCGGCACACCGTCCAAGAGCGGCATCATGAATGTCAATGTGAAGCCGAACGAGTGGAACAGCGGGAGAAGTGCTGTCATAACGTCGGTACGGCAAAGCTTGACGATGTAATCGCATTGCTGGGCGTTGGCTATAATGTTCTTGTGCGTGAGTTCCACGCCTTTGGGAGTGCCTTCCGAGCCGGAACTGAACAGGATCACGGCGTCGTCATCGAGCTTTGCCGAAGAATTGAACCACAGCCAGCGAAGCAGTTTTGCCGGACTGATGGATACAAAGTAAGCACAAATGAGTCGGCTGAATGTTGAAATCTTTGCTTCTTCTTCGTCCAAGAAAATCATCTTGCATTTATCTGCAAGCAACTTGAAGTCTGGGTTTTTGCCGCAGAGCTTTTCAAAGAAGGCGCGTGTCGTGACGATTGCCGTAAGTTCGGCCTTGTCGATGCATCCGATGAGCGTGTCTACCGGAGCCGTGTAGTTCAAGTTGACCGTCGTCTTGCCGGTGCCAAGAATGGACATAATACCAAGGGCGGCGTCGCGGCTTGTCGGGAGCATGAAGCCTACGTTCTGGTCGTTCTTGGCGATGGACTTGATCTTCTTGCCGAAGTGGTGGCAGAGGCGGATCATGTCGTAACCGGTCACGTGGTTGCCGGCGGGGTCAATCAAAATCGGGCGGGAGCGGCGCTTGAGCATGGCACGGAACCAAAGCGGAACGATGGTTGCCGAATGGTCCATGGCGATATTCCAAATGTCGGCGCCTAAATGCTGGATTTCCTTGCGGATTTCTTCGTCGGTTGTGGTGGCGGGCATGGCCTTGCCAAAGCCCACGCTGATGGTGCGGTTGAAGTACTGCGGGCGGTTCACGCTTTCAGATGCGTTACTGTAACGGCTGCCCCAAAGACCTTGGATGTAGAACGGTACAATTTGTGCGTCGGTGCCTTCGATTGCCTTGGAGTAATCGAGCGAGAACTTGGAGATGAACGGGGCCTTGGAAACTTCGCCTTCGGGGAAAATCACGACGGCTTCGCCATTCAGGAGCGCTTCGTGGATTTTTTCCATGGCTTCGCTGGGGTCGCGGCGGTTGATATCGATGACTGATTTGCCATGGGCGAACCAGCGCAAGTACCAATCTGCAAAAGTGTTTCTGTTGCTTGCGGTGAGGAGCGGGCGGGGGCTTGCCATCTGGAGTACGGCCCAGTCAATAAAGCTGTAGTGCGGGCCAACCAAAAGGAGCGGACCTGATTCTGGCATGTTCTGTAAGCCATGCACTTTCACTTTGTAGCGGAACACGAACGAGAATGCAAAGCGGAGTCCTGCGCGAAGGAGCGTCATCGGGGTGCGCTTGAGCGTGAACACGAACGTGAGGGCGAGAATCACGGCGAGGAAGAACATCTGCTTGTGGAGGCTCAGTTCCGTCATGAGGAAGAGGATGACCTGGAAACCAAGCAAGATGAACAAGAAGCTCATCTGGATCATGAACGAGACGGCGTGGATTCGGCCTGAAGTGTCGGGGCGCGTGACTTCCTGGATGACGGTGCGGAGAACGACGAATGCGGAACCGGCCCAGAAGGCGATGAACGCATAGAGGAACGCAAGAACGTACTGGTTGTTGATGAACGGCGTCACGACCATCGTAATGGAGGAGGCTATGGCGGCAAGCGGGATAAGGCCTGTTTCAACAAAGTTCTTGGAGGACTTGGCAGCGCTGATAGCTCCTGCAACGTAACCGATACCCGTAAAGATGAACGTCCATTGGAATAGCGTTGAGCTCTGCGTGCCTGTCATGTTCTGTGAAATCATGATGAGAAACTGCGTCACGCTCCAGAATGCGGCAATGCCAAGCATCGAAAGCTTGAGCATCGGGTTCGACCACGTGGAAGAAAAATTGCGCATGGGGGAGCGGAGCTTTACAAAGCGGTTCGGTTTGCTCACGCGAATGCAGAAAGACGAAATGGCGGCGATGATGCTTACGCCCGAAAGAATAAAGGGTAAGAGCGTGTAGCTGATGCTGGAATTGTCGGTCGGACTGTAATCGAAGGTTAGGAACGATATTACGGTTATGCCAAAAGCCATGAATATCAGGTGTTTCGCATTGATTCTGACGAGGTCGTTTCCATCGGTGATTTCTTTCATGAGGCCAATCTTTGCAGGATTGAAAATCGCAAGGAAAACGCCGTACAGGAACAAGAGTGCAAACGCTCCAAAGTCAAGCTTGTCGCCAAAGAAGAACGCTATCATTAAAACGGAAACCGCCATGCCGATGGAGGTCCAGCCCATGACTTTGCTTTTGGAAAAACGCCCAGCGAAGTAGCTTGCCACATGCATCATGACAATGCTTGGCGAGAACATGGCGAACTGGAGCAGCAGACTTAACCAAAAGAATCGCGTTCCTTCGGAGTTGAATGTTATCCAGCGTTGAAAATGAATGAATAACCCCAATTGCATGAATGAACTAAAAAAGACTGCAATATAATAGGGGAGTTCGCCTGGGCGCTTGGTATGTTTCATATCGCTTTAATAAAAAGTTAAGAAAAATGTTGGGGTAAATATAGCAAAAGTCCCCGCCTATATAGAACAGAAAAAGTCCGCTCCGAGGCGGACTGAGATCATTGTGATTGGTCATGTATGGATCCTCGCTTAGCGAGGATGACGTTTTTATCTAGTAACTATTTCTTCTTAAACACCTTGTAGAAACAGAATGCGCAAAGGCCTGTGATGGCACCCCAAGCGCAAATCATGAATACGAGTCCACCTATTGTAAATTCTGCGTTCATTTTAAGCCTCCTTATCCATGTTTTCGTCGGAGTTTCCGATTTCTACTTTTTTAATCTTCTTGCTGCGGCCTTTTTCTGCAGGGCCTCCCTTGCGCCAAGCGTATGCAATGGCCAAGTTCAAGAGCAAGAACAGGACGAATAGGAATCCGCGGAATGCCCAAGTAAATCCGATTTTCGAGAACGTATGTCCGAGAAGTTGAACGGTGTCGTTCGGGTTTACGTTGCTGAGCGTGATGAACGGGAGACCGTCTGTTGCGGTGAACGAAACCAGAAGCACGATCAAGTAAATCGGGCAGACATACATGATAATCGGACGGAGAAATCTCGGGAGTTTGAGAAGTGAGCCGTCGTTCATGGTGGCAAATGCTTCGTTTTCACCCGGTTCAACCACAACTTCGGCGGGGAGGTCTCCATTTGCTTGGGCTTCCTTGGCCTTGCGGCGCCCGAGCACAAAGCTGAATAGAATAGCCTGGATCATGCCCACGAACACGATAAGGTACGTACCGCCCCAGAAGTCGAGCTCGTCCACCGTTCCTGCGGCAAGGCCGAAAATAGCGGTGAGGCTTCCGATAAAGGTAATCGTGCTGATTGTCGTGACTGATTTTTTACGCGTAAATTTGAGGTCGTCTTCGCAGAAACTGATTAGCGGCTGGATGATGGAAATGGCGCTTGTGATGCCTGCAAAGAAGAGCATGGTGAACCAAACGGTCTGGAGAACACCGCCGAACGGGAGCGTTCCGAAAACGTAAGGCATTGTCTGGAATCCAAGACCGAACGTGCCGAGCTTCGCACATTCTTCGATGTTGGCGCCTGCGATAAGCACTGCCATCGGTATAACGACTGTGCCGCCGATAATCACTTCGGCAAAACCGTTCGTGGCGCTAGCCGTAAGCGAAGAAAGCACGAGGTCTTCCTTGGGCTTGAGGTAACTGGCGTAGCAGAAGATAATGGCCATGCCAAGGCTCATCGTAAAGAACACCTGTCCTGCGGCTGCCATCCAAACCTTCGGGCTTGCAAGTTCCGAGAAATCCGGATTCCACATGAATGCGAGACCCTTGCCGATACCCGGAAGCGTAAGCACACGCGCCACGAGCACGAGGCCCAAAATCAAGAGGATCGGCATGCAAATCTTGTTCGCGCGTTCAATGCCCTTGCGCACACCGAACGAAAGCACCACCATGTTTGCGGCAAATGTAATGATGAAGAAGATGATAGCGACCGGAATGCCGCCAACGCAAGTTTTCAGCATGATGTAGTTGCCGAAAAATTCTGTCATCTTTTCGGGCCCCTGTGCGACTACTTCCATCAACGTGCCCGTTGCGGAGTAGAACGCGAACGCCAAAATCCACGACTGGATGAACCCGTAATAGAAAATGATGAAAATCGGGGGGAGGAGCCCAAGCGAACCCAGGTATTTCGCCCACTTTTTCTTTTTCTGGAAAATGATGTGGTAGGTGCTAGGCGATGTACCGTAATTGTGGTAGCCTGCGTAACGCCCTAGCGTCCATTCGATCCATGCCAACGGAATCCCGAGGAACACGAATGCGATGAGGTAGGGGATGATAAATGCGCCGCCGCCATTTGTTGCAGCTTGCACAGGGAATCGAAGAAAATTGCCAAGGCCGACTGCAGAACCTGCTACAGCGAGAATCACGCCAAGTTTGGAACCCCAGTTTTCACGATTGTTTGCCATGTTTCTGTTCCTAAAAAAATAGTGAGCCGAAACTCAGTGAGTATCGGCTATAATTTAGCTATTCCTTAAAATATGGCAACTTCGAAATATGTTACGAAGGGGCTTGGGCTTTTTTCAGGCCCTTGATTTCCATTTTCTTTTGGTACATACTTTCGTCTGCACGCTTGAAAACGTCTTCCAGGCTGTCACCGGGCTTGTATTCCGACATGCCGTAAGCAACGGAGTATCGTTCCCAAGGATCGCGCGAGGTATTGTTCTTTGTCTTTTGGAATTCGGCATCCAATGTTTTTAGTAGCCTCGTTCTGTTTTTGTAATTGCTGTTTTGTAGCAAGACCACAAATTCGTCACCACCGATTCTATAAACCAGGGATTGTTTATAGATATTGCAGAAAAGGTGACATGCACCGCAGATGTATTTGTCGCCGCAGTCGTGACCATAGTTGTCGTTCACCTCTTTAAGGTTGTTGACGTCAATCATCAAGAGGGCGAATGTAGCGGCGCCTTTGGTCTCGATTTCTTCTTGCAAGGAGTCCTTCATCTTGTCATAGGCGACTTTGCTGTTGACATGGGTTAAAGGATCCTTGAACGCAAGCTCCGTCATATCTTGGGCCTGTTCCTGTGCCGAACGCGCCTTTTCTTCAGCTGTTAAAATTCCCTGAACATAATTACGCATGTCTTCGGACATTTGAGAAATGGCGTTTGCAAGGGATTCGACTTCGTTATTCGTATGGATATCGGGATCGTCAAAGATGAGTTCGTCAGGAGTCTTTTTATCTCGGCTCTTTTCTGCAAAATGTCGGGCGCTCTTTTCTAGCGCAAGGATGGGGCCTGTTACGTTATGGCGTAGCCAAATAAGCAATACGAGCCCGAATAGAACACCCAAGCACAGTGTTAAGAGAACGTTATAGACAACATAGTGGTTGACTGTCTTGTGCAGTTCTTCAATGGAAATGTCGGCGCAAAGGACTCCGAAGTGAACTCCAACTGAATTGACGTAAGGTTTACATGCAGTGTAGGCTGCTCCGTAATCGGAGGTTTCTTCAAAGAATGAAGTTTTTTCTTCTTTAATGGCTTTGGTAAATTTTAGAATTTCAGAAGGTGGGTAAGCGTCTGTAGGTTCTAGGAGCTGCATGTCTTCTTCGCCGCGGGCGCGCTCTTCTCTATTGGTGGCGGAGCAAATATTATATACGGAATCGCTACGCGTGAAAAGTGAGTATAAGTAGAAGAGTTCGAAATCATCGACCATGCCGTTGAGCAATGTTTGGAGCTTGTCGTATTTTTCGCTTTTTTTACCAGTGAGCGTGCATTGGTAAAGATCGTCCATGTCGATTTGGTTCGAAATGTAAGTTAGAATATTTTCCAACTTGTTGTCGTATCGCTTGTAGAGTGACCTGGAGTAGGTTATGTAAGACTGGATTGAAAGCATGAAGCACAAGAATGCCACGAATACTGCGCTTCCGACAATGAGACTTTTATGGATTGGTTTCTTGCGTTTTGCCATACACTGCTCCTTAACATTAGATTTAATATAGCCCTTTTGGGGGAAAAATGCAAAAGAAAGTCCTCACAAGTGTGAGGACTTTTACAGATTCGGGTGTTCTGTAGAAGACGCGATTACTTGTTGTTCGCGCGGATCAAGTTCAGCGCAGAACCGGCCTTGAACCAAGCCCATTGCTGTTCGTTGTAGGTGTGGCTTAAGGCGATGTTATCGACGGAGCCATCCTTGTGGTGGGCAACGAGAGTGAATTCGGAACCCGGAGCGAACTGGGTGAGGCCTGTGATATCGAACACGTCTTGTTCCTGAATCTTGTCGTAGTCAGCGGCGTTCTTGAAGGTCAGGGCGAGCATGCCCTGCTTCTTGAGGTTCGTTTCGTGGATACGGGCGAAGCTCTTTACGATCACGGCCTTCACGCCGAGGAAGCGCGGTTCCATGGCAGCGTGTTCGCGGCTGGAGCCTTCACCGTAGTTTTCGTCACCGATGACGATGGAGCCCGTGCCCTTGGCCTTGTAAATCTTCGCAAGTTCAGGGACTTCCTTGTAGCTACCGCACTGGCAGAGGACCTTGTTCGTTTCGCCGTTGAAAGCGTTCACGGCGCCGATGAGCATGTTGTTCGAAATGTTTTCTAGGTGACCGCGGTAGTTGAGCCACGGGCCGGCCATGGAGATGTGGTCGGTGGTGCACTTGCCCTTGGCCTTGATGAGGAGCGGGGCGCCAGCGATGTCCTTGCCGTCCCAAGCCGCGAACGGAGCGAGAGCCTGCAAGCGCTTGCTTTCCGGGTTGATGGAAACGGTGATGTTGGAACCGTCAGCAGCCGGAGCCTGGTAGCCGGCGTCCTTCACGTCGAAGCCCTTCGGCGGGAGTTCGCACTGTTCCGGCGGATCTAATTTTACGGCCTCGCCGACCTTATTCACGAGGGTGTCGGTCATCGGGTTGAAGCGGATGTCGCCGCTGAGAGCTGCAATCACGGCCATGAGCGGGGAGGCAACGAATGCGTGCGTGTTCGGGTTGCCGTCGGCGCGCTTCGCGAAGTTGCGGTTAAAGCTGTGGACGATGGTGTTGAGTTCCTTCTTGTCGGCTCCGGCACGGTCCCAGCGGCCAATGCAAGGACCGCAAGCGTTTGTCATGATCGTTGCACCGAACTGCTTGAACAAATCGATGAGGCCATCGCGTTCAGCAGTGTAGCGAACTTGTTCGGAACCCGGGTTGATGAGAAGCGGGCACTTCGGGGTAAGACCCTTGGCGAGAGCCTGCTTAATCATGTTAGCGGCCATGTAGAGGTCTTCGTAGCTGGAGTTCGTGCAAGAACCGATGAGGGCGGCGCTTACGACCGGCGTAGATTCCGGCTTCGTTTCGGTAGCCTTGAGGGATTCTGCCATGTCGGTCACGGCGAATGCACGGTCCGGGCTGAACGGGCCGTTGTAATGCGGGATGAGCGTGTTGAGATCGATTTCCACAACGCGGTCAAAATACTTTTCCGGGTCGGCTTCAACTTCCGGGTCGGCCTTGAGGTCGGCGGCAATCTTGTCGGCGGCGTCAGCGACGTCAGCACGGCCTGTTGCGCGGAGGTAACGGCTCATGGAATCGTCGTAGCTGAAGGTGGAGCAGGTAGCGCCCACTTCGGCACCCATGTTGGCAATCGTTGCCTTGCCTGTTGCGGAGAGGCTACGAGCGCCTTCGCCAAAGTATTCAATAATAGCGTTCGTGCCACCCTTAACAGTGAGGATGCCTGCGAGCTTGAGGATAATGTCCTTGGCGGTAGCGAAGCCCTGGAGCTTGCCGGTGAGCTTCACGCCGATCATCTTCGGGTACTTGAGTTCCCACGGGAGGCCGACCATGGCGTCCACTGCGTCTGCACCGCCCACGCCAATCGCGAGCATGCCGAGACCGCCAGCGTTCACGGTGTGGGAGTCGGTACCAATCATCATTCCGCCCGGGAAGGCGTAGTTTTCGAGCACCACCTGGTGGATGATGCCTGCACCCGGGAGCCAGCAGTCAATGCCGTACTTGGCGGAGACGGACTGCAAGAAGTCGTACACTTCCTTGCTTTCTTCCTTGGCGCGCGGGAGGTCCTTTTCGACACCTTCGCGGGCGATAATCAAGTGGTCGCAGTGCACGGAACTCGGCACAGCCACGCGGGACTTGCCTGCAGTCGTGAACTGGAGGAGGGCCATCTGGGCGGTTGCGTCTTGCATGGCAACGCGGTCCGGGTGGAATTCGGCAAAATCAGCGCCGCGCTTGTAGGTTCTGTTTTCTGCGCCATCGATCAGGTGGCTGTAGAGAATCTTCTCGGCGAGAGTGAGCGGGCGGCCAAGCTGCTTGCGGGCAACAGCGACTCGTGCAGGAATGCGAGCGTATGTGGCCTGGATCATGTCGAAATTAAAAAGCATAGTTACCTCATGAATTTTTCGAGCGTAAAGATAGAAATTTTAAAGGCGTGGAAAAGGGAGAAATTAAGCGTATTTGGGGATATGTTGTGGTTCAAAATGCATAAAAAAAGAGGTCTGACGAAGTGACCTCTAGAAAGTGTAAAGGCGGGGCTTGCAAATGTAATATGCAAACAGGAAATGTAATTTAAGGGATTGTTTTTGTTTGCAAATCTCCGCCGCACGGGTATTGCTTGAGCCATTCAATAATTTGCTCTTTGGAGTGCTTTTCGAAACACACATTTGCATTTTTTTTCGGCTCATCTAATATAAATGTAAGGGGTATGCCAAAGGCTGTTCCAACACCCACTCCGATTGCAATGCCGCCGAAGAAACTGCCTGTGAGTGGCCCTCCGATTAAGGAGGCTACAATGCCTTCTGTAATGGCTGGAGCAATTTGACTATCTCGTTCGGATTTTTGACAATAATCCAAGGAATCTGCGGATACTTGATAAACAATGTTTCCGTAATCTTGCATTAACCATACTGCATTGGCTTTTGAGTCATAACAAATTCCTGTGGTTGTTACAGCTGTTACTGAATCTCTTGGAGTGTATGTTTCGGATAGCGTTTGTGACTTGTTGAATAGTTTAAACCATTGGCGACTTATTGAATGAAGAGAGTCTGTTCTTGTCGAAAAAAGGGAATCGTTGTCTTCTATTTTTCGGGTTCTTTTGTTTATGAATGCTGTTTTTAAATTATTTGTTTTTTTAAGGTTGTTTTTGGCAGCTTTTCTCATTCCGTCATTTCCTGCGAATGGAATCATTGGTGTTGTTGTCCAAAAGTTAAGAGTCAGTGTGTAACGATTTTTTTCTTCGGTTATGTCTCTTCCATATCGAGCTTCAAGAGCAATCTTGAGTTTGTCTTGTTTTAATTTTCGGGAAATGTAAAAACCGCCACCTATTTCTGTATAGAATTTAGGGTGCCTTTCAGAAGTATTGCAAAACATGGAGACCCCTTCACATGATTCATCATTTGTGTAATAAAATTCACGACCATTTCTTGAAAAGTGCTCTGTAAAGCCAAGGGTCCACTTGTCGCTCAGTGGAATTTGTTCGATGGTCATGACTCCGCCAGAGAATTTTTTTCGAGTGTCTTCTGTAAAGAAGAATAAATTACTCCAACCGGTTATGCCCAAATATGGAGAAACAAAACCAGTTTGAAAAAACTGCGTTATGGTTTGCTGTCCCCATCCAATTGTAAAGTTGTCGCTATTTATATATCTTGCAAAATTGAAATCACCCCACCATTCGGCATAGCTGTAGTGACCGGAACTAGATTTTTCGTGCTTGCCGTTGTCTAAATCACCTGCGTAATATGTAAATGCTTGGTTCTGAACAACATTATTTTTGTTGTAACTATCCATGAATGGGCTAGCCGGAGGCGGACGCATTACAGAACTGCAACTTGAAAATATAAATGCAGCACATGCTAATAGAATCCAATGTATATGTTTGTTGATCATAAAAGAATGCTAAGAGAAAAATTGCTGAAATAAAATGGATGAGCCTTTGTTGGAATTCCAAATTCAATAGATATTAAGTACCCCCAATGATTGGCTCGGTTGGATTCTTTTAATAAAGGAAGATTTGTGTAGTTTACAAAGTCTATTCCGTAATAAAAAATCCAATCGTTGACGTGATAGCCTTCTCTAAAATTGGGGTTGATTTTCTTTCCGGTGTAGGAATTATAAGATGTGTAAACCTCTCGCCCTGCGCTTATGATATGGAGATTTCTTAAACCTCCGTGAATGCCAAAGCCTAATCCGTGGTTGTTCATAAATTTTATGGTGCCGCCGCCAACGTTGAATGTTCCTGTGGCCTTTGTAGTACTAATTGAAGTTTTAAAGCGATTGTTAGCATCTTCTCCAAAATTATGGCTTATCGTAAATTCGTAAGAGGCTCCTATGTAAAATGGTCCAATCCACTGTACTACCATGGGGGATATGCCAGCATTGATCAAAAATCCGTAGTGTGTGTTTATAAAAAAGCCTCCGCCCCAAATATTACCCTTCCAATTTTCTGCTCCATCTAATTGTTGTGTTCTGGGCCAAATAAAATTGAATAAATTTACATCAAAGCGATTGCTCCATCCGTCTACTTTATCTTTGATGTCTTTGAAGCAAGAGTCACATCCGCCGTTAACAACGCTAAATGTAATTGCTCTTGTTGTTCTGGGAATAATTTGTTTTGCAAGAATTGCCTGTGGCGTTAAACTTGGTGCTGCAGAGACTAATTCGTTTGCATATACCGAAGTAGAAATGAAAATTAATAGGATGACAAAAATTTTTTGCATAATGTTTAAGCCAAAGTCTAGTAAAAAAATAATTAGTTCTACTGTAAAGAACTGTAATTTGTGACAAAATACAGATTTCTGTATGATAAATGTTTTATAGTGAAGATGAAAGGATCGCGCAAAAAAAAAGAGGCCGTAAAGACCTCTTTTGTGAAATGCTGAAAAAGCGCATTCCAGGATGCTCGTGGAATGTACACGAAAATGCGCGCGGGCTTTAATTCCTCGTGAGTTCCTTTGCCTTTGCTTCGATTTCGGCGATGGCCTTTGCGCGGCCTTCGGCGGAATCTTCGTTGGCGAGGACGATGTTCACGAAAACGGAACCGGCGACAACTGCGTGGACATGCTTGCAGAGCACCTTGGACTGTTCGCCGTTGCGGATACCGAAACCGCCGAGCACCTTGGCGCCGTGCTTACCGACGGTGTCGAGGAAGTCGAGCGTTGCCTGGTCAATGGTGGTTTCGCTGCCGGTTGTACCTGCGCGGAGTGCGGCGTAGATGTACTTGAAACCTGCAGAAGCCATCGTTTCGAGACGTTCCTTGGTCATGCTCGGAGCGGCAACCGGGATGTTTTCGAGGCCGTGCTTTTTGCAAGCGACCGTGAGACCTTCGTCATGGTCAAACGGAAGGTCGGGAATGATGCAAGCAGAAACGCCTGCGTCCTTGCACATCTTGACGAAGTTTTCGACGCCCGGAGTAAAGGCGAGGGAGCCGTAAGTCATGATGTAAATCGGCGTTTCGGGGTGGCGTTCGTGAATCTGCTTCACGATGGCGAGGCCCTGCTTGGTGGAATAGCCTTTTTCGAGTGCGATGGTGGAGGCGGTCTGGATGGCCGGGCCGTCTGCGCTCGGGTCGCTGAAGGCAAGTTGGATTTCGAGGATGTTGGCGCCACCCTTCACAAGGGCATCGGCGATGGCAACGGACGTTTCCGCATCAGGGAAACCCGCAATTAAGTGAGACATGAGGTTCATAATAAATTCTCGCGGCTTTGCCGCTGTTAAAAGGTTTTTAGTAGGAGGTAGGAAGTTGGAAGTAGGAAGTGGAATACGGGACATCACTGTCTACCGTCTACTTCCTACTGTCTACTTATTCATAATCTCCGCGTCGTGGATGTCTTCGTTGTTTTCGAGGCGCTTGAGTTCCGCCTTCAGGAATTCCTTCCACTTTTCGGGGCGGAACACCGGGCTCGTGATGAAGATATCCTTGTCGCCACGGCCACTCATGTTGATGACGAGAGCCTTGTCCTTCGGGAGTTCCTTCGCAATCTTCATGGCGGCGGCACCGGCGTGGGCGCTTTCGAGTGCAAAGAGAATGCCTTCGTTACGGGCGAAAAACTTCACTGCTTCCAAAGCTTCCTTGTCGAGAATGGCGGTAAATTCTACGCGGCCTGATTCACCGAGAGCGGCGAGCTGCGGACCAATGCCCATGTAGTCGAGGCCTGCGGAAATGGAGCGCGTCGGCATGGATTGACCGTCTTCGTCAATGAGGAAACGACTCTTGTAGCCTTGCACAATGCCTTCGCGGCTGGCGTTACCCGTCATGCGGGCCGCGTTTTCGCCGACGTTCGGGCCGACGCCACCAGCTTCTGCGCCGATCAATCGCACATTCTTGTCTTCGATAAACGGCGTGAACACGCCGATGGAGTTGCTACCGCCACCCACGCAAGCGACAACGGCAGCGATGTCGATTTTACGTTCGGCTGCCTGACGCTTGACTTCTTCACCGATGATGGACTGGAATGTGCGAACGATATCCGGGAACGGGGCTGGGCCGAGTGCGGAACCGAGCACATAGTGCGTGTTCTGGAAGTTTGTTGCCCAATCGCGCATAGCTTCGTTCACGGCATCCTTCAAAGTGCGGCTACCGCTTGTGACCGGCACGACCTTTGCGCCGTACATTTCCATCGTTGCTACGTTCGGCTGCTGACGACGGACGTCAACTTCGCCCATGTACACGACGCATTCGAGGCCGAGCTTAGCGCAAGCGGCTGCAGTGGCAAGGCCGTGCTGACCAGCACCCGTTTCGGCGATAATGCGAGTCTTGCCCATCTTCTTCGCTAAAAGGCACTGGCCGATAGCGTTATTGATCTTGTGGGCACCTGTGTTGGCGAGACCTTCGAGCTTGATGTAAATCTGCGCACCGCCCAAAAGCTTGGTTGCCGTCGGGGCAAAGTACAGCGGCGTTTCACGACCGATGTAATCGCGCTGGATAATGCGCAATTCTTCCAGGAATTCCGGATCGTGAATGTACTTGTTGAATGCCGCTTCGAGGTCATCGAGCGGGCGACGGATGATTTCGGCAACGTACTTGCCGCCGAACTTGTCAAAGAAACCGTTGGAAGAGGTTGTGAGAGGTGAGGTCGCGTCTTCGGCGCTTTGAGGAGAGAGGATGTTCATAAGAAGTGGTTAGTAAACAGTGGTTAGTGGTTAGGGCGTTTGAATTTCGCTTTTGAAGGTTAAAAAAATAAAGGCCTTCGGTGAGTCCGAAAGCCTTTTGCAAACACTTGATGAAATCGGCAAAACCGGACTCTATTTCGTAGAGCCCCACCACCAACGGTTGAAACGGATTGCAGAAATCATCTTCATGGCAAAAAATATAGGAACGACAAATTATTTTGGCAAGGGAATTGTGAAAAAAAATGGTAAGTTTTGGAATCGATCTTTTCTGTTTTCCCATAAAAATGAAAAATAACAAAAATTTTTGTACAAACTTGTTTTTTTTGTGAAGTGATTTGTAATTTGTCGATACTGTAAAAATAAGGAGTAAAATATGAAAAAACTTATGTTCGGCCTTCCGCTCGTTTTGGGAATGGCTTTCTTTACGGCTTGTGGTGATGATTCCGGCACGTCTGCTGGCACTTCTACTCCGGGCGGTGGTGATGGCTTGCCCGCAGCAGGATGTAACTTTGCTAAGACGGATAATGTATGGAAGTTCAAGTATTCTTCATGGGAATACGTTGAAGAATATACTTGGGTCGATGAAACGACTGTGGAATACAAAACCTATGCAAAAAATTACCACATGGACAAAGATGATAAGACGATGACGGGACAAAATAGAGACGAACTTTACGAAGAAGTTATGGCTCAATGCCAGAGATTGCAAGAAATGTAAAACGATATTTCTTTGAAAACCACCTAAAACAACAGGCTTTCGGTGAAAACCGAGAGCCTTTTTCTATGGAATTTCGAACGATTGCAAAAAAATAGGCTTCCGGGACATTCCGGAAGCCATTTTACTAAACACTTGATGAAACCAGCAAGCCGATTCCGTTTTACGGGAACCCCTCCCGCAAGCGGTTTGAGTTGGATTACCGATTTCACCTTTACATTGATTAATATACACTGTAACTCGTTGATAGTCAATAGGTTATTGAACTATTTTTGTAATAAGATTTTAACATTCGCGGCGCGATTTTGCGGAGCTTTTCGTTATTCGGAGGCTGTATCAGCGCAGTTTCGCGAACAAATCCTTCATCTTGTCATGATTCTTGATGCCGGGGGCGTCTTCGATGCCGCTCGAAACGTCAATGAGTTCGGGGTTAAACTTGCTCACGAGTTCAGAAACGTTTTCGGGATTGATGCCGCCGGCGAGCCACAGCGGAATGTCGCCGGCTTTTTCGCGGAGCAAGCTTTCGGGGATTTGCTTGCCTGTGCCGCCGGGGATACCTTCGACTTTGGCGTCCAGCAAAATGCGGGGTTCGCCGTTTTTGCGGATTGCTTCGACTTTTTCAAAATCTGATGCTTCGCCGACGCGGACTGCGCAGTAGTAGGGGAGGGCATTACTGGATGCTGCATCGATGGAATTGTGCGGGTCAACGCCGTGGAACTGCACTGCATCGAGCACGCCTTCGCGGGCAAGCTTAATGGCTATTTTGCCTTCTTCGGAATTCGGGTCGGTAATGACGCCAACGAGAAGCGGCCTGTGTGGATTCCCTCCCGCGCGGAGCTTGGTCGAGAATGACGTTACGAATTCTTCGGTGGTGAGTCTCTTGGTGGTGCTGAACACGAATCCGAGCATGTCGGCGCCGAGTTCAGTGGCGAGAAGACCGTCTTCTTCACGGGTGATGCCGCAGATTTTGACCATGGGATTGGATTTATGGATTGCTTCGTCGCTACTCTCCTCGCAATGACGTGCTAGGTTATCTAGCGCAGGAGCTTGCTCATGCATTAGATGACCGACGCAGTCATGGCTCGAAGAGCAATGACGTGCTAGGTTATTCAGCGCAGGAGCTTGCCGAAGGGCGGCAAATTTCTTCCAGAACTGCCCGCGAGCGTTTTCGCATCCGCTTTCAAAGGCGCTGACCACGTCTTTTGCGAGTGGCGGATTTTTGGCAACGGCTTCACCGACAAGGATTCCCGTGAATCCGAGATTGCGGGCGTATGTCGCATCGGCGGCACTCAGAATGCCCGATTCAAAAACGGCTTTGGCGGGGAGCTTGCTGCGTACGCTTGCGGGAATCAACGGATCCGTATGGAACGTGGCTAGGTCGCGGGAATTGACTCCTGCAACAATCGTCTTGGCTGCAGCGTCTCCGAGCGCATTTGTGACAACAGCGAGTTTGCGGAAATCGTCTGCTTCGCGGACTTCGACAAACGCCTGGATTCCGAATTTCTGTGCACGTTCGGCCATTTTCACGAGCTGTGCGTCGTCGAGGATGCGTGCGATGAGCAATACAGCATCGGCACCGCAGCGATAGGCGATATCAATTTCGTCTTCGAATAAAAGAAAATCTTTGCGGAGCACGGCACAAGCGTGCAAACCTTGCTTGGCGCGTTCTTCCATGGCGTCGGCGACTTCAATCAAGTCGCGGAGCGAACCTTTGAAAAAGTTCATTTCTGTTAGCACCGAAATCGCCTGAGCGTGAGCTTCTGCATATGTTGTTGCAAGTCCGACAGGATTCAAGTCTGGAGCGATGTCGCCTTTCGATGGCGAAGCCCTCTTGACCTCTAGGATGGCACCGGGTGTTCCCAAAAATTCCACATGCCCACGACGGCGTGTGGCTGGAATCTCAATGCCGAAATTTAGTCCAAGTCTTTCGATGTCTTCGCGGCGCTTCCGCACAATTTTTTGCAAAATATCTTCGCTCATAAGTCCTCTTCGCCCAACTTTAGAAAAATTATTTCTTTTCGTAAATTTGATCGAATATTCCACCGTCTGCAAAATGCACTTTTTGAGCTTTCTCCCAACCGCCAAAATAATCAATGGTAATCAATTTTATATTTTGATCGAATTCTTTATACTGGTTGAGAATAGACTTGTTTGTCGGTCTGTAATGGTTCTTTGCCGCAACGTGTTGACCTTCGTCTGAGTAAAGGTAATTTAAGTACTCCGTGGCGAGTTTGCGGGAACCGCGTTTGTTAACGACTTTATCTACAATAGCGACGGATGGCTCGGCTAAAATGCTTACGCTTGGTATGATGATTTCGTACTTGTTGGGGTATTCCCTGATTGCTAGGAATACTTCGTTCTCCCAAGAAAGCAACACATCGCCTAATTGGTCTTCGATAAATTTATTTGTAGAACCGCGTGCGCCTGAGGATAGGTCTAATACATTATGGTAGAGTTTTTGTACAAACTCTTTGACTTTGGATTCATCCCCATTATAAATTTTTTCGGCGTAAGCCCACGCGGCAAGATAGTTCCAACGTGCACCGCCTGAAGTTTTAGGGTTGGGGGTGATGATGCCGATGCTGTCTTTTACGAGGTCGTTCCAATCCTTGATTTTCTTGGGGTTGCCTTTGCGCACAAGAAATACGATGGTTGATGTATAGGGGGCGCTATTTTGGGGAAATTTTTGGATCCAGTTTTTGTCAATAAAGCCTGCGTTTCGAATGGTATTGACGTCATATTCAAGTGCTAGCGTGACCACATCGGCTTCAAGGCCGTTGATAACTTCTTGTGCTTGATTGCCGGAACCGCCATGAAATTGCGTGATTTTAACATCTTTGCCGGTCAGTTCTTTCCAATGCTTCATGAAAATATGATTGTAATTGGAATAGAACTCACGCGTCGGATCGTAAGACGCATTGACAAGCGTGTTGTTTTCGATCGCGGGCGCCTCCGAAGAGCAACCGAAAAAGCACGAGCCGGTGAGGAAAAGAGCTGTCGCGAAAGACGCCTTGAAAAAATGCAGATTCATAGTGAAATTCCTTCTTGTTGAGAATGATAGTAATATTTTTTCGATTCCACACAAACCATTCATTGTCGGAGTCTGTCATTCTCGGAGCGAAGCGAAGGAATTCTTTTTTTTCGTATTCCCATTTACAAGCTTGCAGCCGCCGGATTTATACATTATGCAATCATCTTGAATTTGCGTTTTTGCTCCAGTTCAAAACAATAACTGCTGCAAGAATCAGAAATATGCCAATTCCGGACATTAAAGTCAAAGCTTCGGAAAAACACGTGATGCCGACGATGGTGGCGACCATGGGCTCGATGGTGGCGAGAATCCCTGCTTTGCTAGCTTCTACAGTGCGGAGACCGAGTGTGTAGAAAAGGAATGGGATTACGGCTGTTACTAAAGCTGTCAAAATGCAGAAGAATATTAATCCAGTTAAATTATTTGTACTTGAAAATTTAGACAACATATCTGTTGGTTGGCAAATCAATAGAGAACCAATTGCAGCAAGTGAAAATGTGTAAGTTGTGACGGTGTATGGCGAGTGTCTACGCAATGCTACTGTGCCCAAGATGCTGTACAGCCCGTAACCAATGCCAGAGCCAAGGCCAATCAGCAATCCTTTTAGCGTTATGCCTTCGCCCGAAATTCCTGAAACCAGCACGCAGCCTGCGAATGCAAGCGCTAGCGCGATAATTTTTTTGCAGTTCATTTTTTCGCGGAAGAACATTGCTGACATCAGTACAATCCAAATGGGCGAGGTGTATAGGAGTATCGCTGCGGTTGATAGCGGCATGATGGTAATGGCCGTAAAGTAGCAGATTGTAAAGAATAGAATGCTTCCGAATCCAAGACCTAGAAAAAGCGGAATGTCACGTGTTGAAATTTTAAAACCTGAGCGGCTTTTGAAAAGCTGAATTGCGCTAAATGTCAATGCGGCGAGTGTGATTCGAATCGAAACAATTTGAATAGGAGTGAAACCGTATTCGCTGAGCTTTCTCACGAAAATGCCCATGCTTCCCCAAAAACAGGCGGCAATAGTAATTAGAATGGGTCCAATGTTTTTGATGTTGTTCATGATTTCTAGGGGCTTAATTTAATAAAAAAGCTGGTATCGCGTAAGGGATAACCAGCTAAGATGATGTGTTGTTTGTGTGATTTGATAGAATTTCTTTTACACGTATTTCGAAAGAGTTTTTACATCCTTTCCGCTCCAAGTATAAAGGGCGAGCATCGGTTCTTGTTCTGTTTGCATGGAATGAATGTGGTCTGAGGGATGCAATATAAATTCACCTGGACCATTGATTTTAGAAAGCCCGTCTAATGTCCAAATGGCATGCCCTGATAGAACTACATACAGTTCTGTGGCGGGGTGCAAGTGGGAGGGGTAAAAAGTATTTTTCCCAAGGAGCGTGAAGCCGAAGCAAAAGTGCTCATCGTGATATGGAGCTTCTGGCCCGAGAATTTCACCCCAACCTATTTGATTTCCTAAATCAGGCATGTCGGGGCGCGGCTCGTAATTGTATTTCCATGGCAAGTAGGGGAGCGCTGGTTCCAAAGCGTTTAGCAGTTCCTTTGTCTCGGGGCTACCATGCTTGACGGCTTCTTTGATCCAACGGATTAAAGGCGAATTGCTTTTCTCGAATTTACCGCTGAGTTCGGGAATGTCGCGGACTGCAAATTTGGCGGCTTCTAGACCTATTTTATCGTCTATTTTGGCGCGCTTGAAAAGAAACTTTTGAGATTCTTCAATTAAATTGTAAATGACATCTTTCATGAATACCTTATTTTAAACTGGACTTTAGAACTGCGACTGTATGGCCAATGATTTCGCCTTGCTTAAAAGCTTCGTATGCTTCGGAGGCTGTAAGTTTTGAGGGTTCGAGACTCTTCTCGATTTCAAACGCTCGGCATCCAGATTCATGGATTGGTACAGAAGCAAATGCTTTTTGCAAATCTTTGGCGCGATAAAAGTGGAATGGCCCAAGCCCAGCTTCTTCTTGTGTGGCGTACCCTGAAATGACATCCTTGGGCTCGGCTTGTACTTTCCATGAATATGTGAAAATTTGGGAAGAGAGCCCTGCAAGTTCACCAAGCTTGATAAATGCGCTTAAAGGAACGCGGCCACCGAGCGTTGAATAGACAGCTCCGTTATTTGCAAGATATTCTCGGGCTTGCTTGAGCGCAAGGTAGTGCAAATCGAGCATCTGTTCATGCACAAATTGCGGAATAGGCTCTTCTCTTTTTTCGAGGTAATGGCCGCTATTGCGTTTGTCTTCAATCTTTGTATTGCTTGCAAGCGGGACATTGGGCAGGTTTTCATAAATAACATCGTATTTCCGCTTGCCGTGTTGAATCGGCTGCAAAAGATCTCCGTTACCGAATTCAAATTCAATGGATTTAAAGTCTTTTATGTTATTCCTAACGTTTTGTGCGGCTGTTGCGACAACGCTTTTTTGCAAATCCGTGAAGCCGACTCGCTTTGCGCCCAAAAGCTCGATTCCTGTCAAAACGTCAATTCCGGAACCTGTGCCGATGGAGGCAAAGGCTTCGATATCTTTGCCTAAGCTTTCGCGGATGAGCTTGAATGCGGGGGCTGCAATATAGGCGACCCAATCGCTTTTGATGTCTTCGACTTTCGGCAAATAAGCGTGATCAGCAACATCAATGGATAGAAATTCTTTGATGCGCTTGGGCGCGCTATCTAGGGCTAGGTATTTTTTTACATCAACAATGATACTCAATTAT
Organism: Fibrobacter succinogenes; assembly: GCF_902779965.1. Lineage (NCBI taxonomy): Bacteria > Pseudomonadati > Fibrobacterota > Fibrobacteria > Fibrobacterales > Fibrobacteraceae > Fibrobacter > Fibrobacter succinogenes. The sequence continues at coordinate 105,872 of NZ_CACZDK010000008.1, forward strand.
TTACCGCCTTTTACGCTTGCGTTAATAGCTTGTTCGAAGTCTGCAATGATGTCGCGAGGATCTTCGATACCGACGGATACGCGGATCATATCATCAGGGATTCCTGCGGCGAGCCTATCTTTAGGAGAAAGCTGCGAATGCGTGCTAGTTGCTGGATGCAAAACGCTTGTACGGGCGTCACCCACATGCACCACGAGGGCTGCGACTTTCAATGCTTTGACGAAAGAGCGAATGGCTGCTCGGCCACCTTTGAGACCGAATGTGAGCACGCCGCTACCGCCTTGATAATCGAAGTATTTGCGGATGCGCTTGGAATTTGGGTTAGATTTGAGTCCTGGATAGCTGACCCAATTGACCGCAGGATTCTTGGAGAGAAATTCTGCTAAAGCCAATGCGTTATTGCTGTGCTGCGGCATGCGCAAGTGGAGCGTTTCGAGACCGAGATTTAAAAGGAATGCGTTGAACGGACTTAAAGCGGCGCCGAAATCACGCAAATATTGAGCGCGGGCCTTTGCGATAAATGCGGCGCGACCAAATTTTTTAGTATAGGAAGTGTTTGCGTATTGAGCATCGGGTTCTACGAGGTCTGGGAATTTCCCGTTTTCCCAGTTGTAATTGCCGCCGTCAATTACGACACCGCCGAGTGCAATTGCGTGACCATCGATATACTTTGTTGCGGAATGAATGACTATGTTTGCGCCATGCTGTAAAGGCTTTACGAGGAATGGTGTGGCGAGCGTGTTGTCCACTAAAAAGGGAACGTCAAATTCTTTGGCGAGCTTCGAAAATTTTTCGAAATCCAGAATGCCCAAGGCGGGGTTGCCAATCGTTTCGCCGAAAAGAACTTTGGTGTTCGGGCGGAATGCCTTGCGGAGTTCTGCAATGGGATCTTCGGGATTGATGAATGTGGTCTCGATGCCGAGTTTTGCAAGTCGAACGCTAAGCAGTGTGTAACTACCGCCATAAATGTGCTTGCTTGCAACAATGTGGTCGCCAGCTTTTACGAGATTCGAAATGGCCAACAGCACTGCGGATTGCCCTGATGCTGTGGCTACAGCGCCTACGCCACCTTCGAGCTCCGTAATTTTACTTTCGAATGCAGCTACGGTTGGATTTCCGGTGCGAGTATATTTGTTGCCGGATTGCTTTAATGCAAAAAGTCTTTCGACTTCGTCAACGTCTTCGTACTTGTATGTGGTTGATTGGAAAATTGGGAGGACGCGGGGTTCGCCAATTTTGGGCTTCCAGCCGGCTTGTAGACACTTTGTTGCAAAATTCCAATTATTTGAATCAGCGATGTTTGCTGTATTGATATCTTTTTTCGAATTTAGTTTGGACATTCAAAAGCCTCCATGTGGCTATATTTTTTTTGAAAATATAGAACGCAGTTATAGCTTTGTCCAATACTAAATTAATATCGTGTATTATAGATTTAATTTATTAGTAGTTTTTTGAAACGTTGTTTTAAATATAAAATTTGAAACGTTGCGTTTGCATCGGTTTGGGTAAACGCTAAATTGATTGCTCGAATGCGGCGAGGAATGCGCGGCCCTGTTCCCATTCACGCAAGTCTGTTGCAGAATTGATGTGCCCGAGCTTGCCGGCGTTGAATAACTTTACACCCCAAGCGGATGCGAAAAATTCTGCACGTTCCATGGAAACGAACGGATCGTTTTCGCTCGCGACAACGCAAGCGGGAATTGGCAATTTTTCTAATGGCATTGGCGCAAACGACTTGATGACTTCGATGTTGTCGACGTCGCTTGGCGAAACGAGAAAAGCACCCTTGAGATTCAACGGAATTTTACCTTGATTTTGAGTAAGGTAAATGACTGTAGTTGCAACGCCTAAACTGTGTGCAATGATAATTGTATCTTTGTCAAGTTTTTGAATGGTATCGCCTAGCGCTTGAACCCATTCATCTCTTTGCGGATAATCCCAATCGCGTTGCTTTACTCGGCTGGTGTTTTGCAGACTCTTTTCCCAAAAAGTTTGCCAATGCTTTTCGTCAGAATTATTCAAACCCGGAACAATCAAGTAATGCATAAAATCTCCGTGTGTTTCCTATTTGAAAGATAGGAAGTTTATGCGAGTTCGTCATTGCGATGTCCTTTAAGGGCCGAAGCAATCTCCATATCTCATGTCATTCCGGGCATTGCCCATACCCCAAAGGCATGTAGTGCCGACTCCATACCCTGCGTTCACTTCCTACTTCCTACTGCCTACTGCCTACTGTTTACTAATCACTAACCACTAAATAATATAATACCACTCGTCACTTTGCGTGAATTCGGTGGTCTTGTGCTTTTTGCTGTCGGTAGTGGTGTAGTCGAGTTCTAAATTCTTGATGCTTACGCGAGTGTTGGCGTCAATGGAGCGCGTAATGAAAGCGTTGCCACCGATAACTGCATTTTCGCCGACAACAGTATCGCCGCCGAGAATGGATGCTCCAGCGTAAATGGTGACGTTGTCCTGAATTGTCGGGTGGCGTTTTTTGCCGGAAAGTCTTTGGCCGCCTCTTGTCGAGAGCGCGCCTAGCGTTACGCCCTGATAAATCTTTACGTTTTTACCGATGATTGCAGTTTCGCCAATCACGATGCCGGTACCGTGATCGATAAAGAAATACTTGCCGATGGTTGCGCCCGGGTGGATGTCGATGCCCGTTTTGGAATGGGCGTATTCGGTCATGAGTCGTGGGAGAACTGGTACGTGCAAAAGGTAGAGCTCATGGGCTATGCGGTAGATGGTTGTTGCCATGAGGCCGGGGTAGGCGAGGATGATTTCGTCAAGGCAGCCGGCAGCAGGGTCGCCGTCGTAGGCGGCGTGTAAATCGGTTTCCAAAAATTCACGGACTTGCGGAATCTTGGAGAAAAATTCCTTACAAATTCTATAGCTTTCGATTTTGCGTTCGTCAGAAGCCATAGTGCCACGAAGTTTACAGTAATCCAAGGCGATGGCCACCTGTTTGTGGAGGTGGTAGAAGGTATCTTCGATAAGAACCGCGAAACTGTTTTTCGGGTTGTAAATCTTATGCGAACGATCCCTGAAGTGCCCTGGATAAACGACTCGGATCAAATTCTGCAAAATCGTCTGGATTTCGGCCTGGTCGGGTCGATTGTAGATGTCGATGTTATCGATATGCTTGCCGCGATTGTAATCATCGAAAATAGTTTGTACGGCTTTTGCAACTTCAGATTCTTGGATAAGTTCGTGCATAGATTGATGCGAAGTAAAAATGAAAAGTGGTTAGTGGTTGGTGGTTAGTGGTTAGGAAAACATTCCTGTTTACTAACCACTGCTTACTAACCACTATTTATCACGCGAATGTCTTCAACGCTCTTACGAGTGCATCGATGTCGTCGGGCGAGTTGTACAATGCGAGAGTGGGTCGCACGGTACTTTCGTATCCGAAATGGCGTAAGACAGGTTGTGCGCAGTGATGCCCGGTGCGGACGGCGATGCCGTAAGCGTCGAGTCTCTTGCCCACTTCTTCGTCGGAGTATCCGTCGAGCTTGAAGGCTAGCGCAGATGCCTTGTTGAGTGCGGTTCCTACAAGGTGGATTCCCTTGACGGTCTTCAGTTCCTTGAGGCCATACTGCAACAATTCATGTTCCCATCTGAATACGCAGGGCATTCCGATTTCGGAGAGGTACTTGAGGGCTTCGCCAAGGCCAACAGCGTCGGCGATGCTTCCGGTACCGGCTTCAAACTTGTTCGGAATTCCGTTGTAGATGGTGCGTTCGAAGGTCACGTCGGCAATCATGTTGCCACCGCCATGGTAGGGGCGGGCTGCTTCCAGCAATTCCTTCTTGCCGTAAACGACACCGATACCTGTCGGAGCGAACACCTTGTGTCCTGAGAACACGAAGAAGTCTGCATCGAGGGCGGAAACATTTACCGGAATGTGCGCAATAGACTGTGCACCGTCAATGAGGATTCTCACGCCGTGTCTATGAGCGATGGCGATCAATTCTTCAATCGGGGTGACTGTACCGAGAACGTTCGAAACGTGTGTGACGGAAACGAACTTGGTTCTCTTTGTAAAGAGAGCTTCGTAGTCGTGGAGCTTGAGCTGACCCGTAGAATCGCACGGAATCACCTTGATCACGGCACCCGTTTCTTCGGCAATGAGCTGCCAAGGAACGATGTTGGCGTGGTGTTCCAAAATGGAGACGATGATTTCATCGCCCGGCTGGAGTGTCGGCTTTACGTAGGCGTTTGCAACCAAGTTAATGGCTTCGGTGGTACCGCGGACGAAAACGATTTCTTGTGCAGACGGAGCGCCGATAAAGTCACGGACAATGCCGCGGGCGTTCTCGTAAGCATCCGTCGAAGCGGCGGCAAGCGTGTGCGCACCACGGTGGACGTTCGAGTTTTCATTTTCGTAGTAGTACTTGAGGCGGTCAATGACCTGCTGCGGTCTCTGCGTCGTAGCACCGTTATCGAGCCAAACCAGCGGATGACCGTTGATCTGCTTCGAAAGAATCGGGAAGTCGGCACGGATCTGGGCAAGCGTCTTGGAACCGATGCGGATCGATTCGTTTCTGGAATTTGCGCCAGAATTTGCAGAGTTGCCCTTAGCAGAATCGCCACCGAGCGAAGTCGGAGCGTCCACCTTGCGGTCTTGCTGAGCGGCCTGAGTCTTGGAAACGACTTTCGGAGAGTATCCGTTAGCCGGGGCTTGCGTTACAGAAATATCGCCCTGCTGCGGCAAAAACTGCGCTTCAGGTGCTGCAGGGGCTTCAACGGTGTTGAGCCAAGTGTCTGTAGCGTTTCCGCCGTAGGTAAACGGTGCCGAGGTCACTGGCTGATCGCCGTAAGTCGCAAACGGATGTTCCCAGTCAAAGGCTGGAGATTGGTTGATGGCAGCGGCACCCTGAGCGGCACTTACGCCCTGTGCAGCAGAAGCATTCTGTGCTTCGGGTGCTGCTGTGGGGGCGGCATAAGCGCTATCTGTCAAATCAGGGAAATATGCGTTAGCCAATTGCTCCAGTTCAGCCGCATTGGGAACTCCGGCGAGTTCTTCCAGCGATCTGGTTTCTGGATTATTCGTAATCATAGTATTCGCCAACCTCTACGTCTTCAAGGACTGCGATTGCGTCGTCGGAAAGGATTGCTGCAGAGCAGTAGAGAGAAAGGAGGTAAGAAGCGACACCCTTGTTGTCGATACCGCGGAAACGCACAGAAAGGCCGCGAGAGTGTTCGTTCTTGAGACCAGCCTGGAAGAGACCGATCACGCCGCGTTTGGCTTCGCCAGTACGGATGAGCAAGATGTTGGTCTTGCCACCCTTGGACTTCGGTTCCTTCACACCGTCAACGAGGAGCTTGTTGGTCGGGATGAGAGGAATGCCGCGCCAGGTGAGGAACTTGCCACCGGCGATATCTACGACGACAGGCGGCACGCCACGGCGGGTGCATTCGCGTTCGAATGCTGCGATAGCACGCGGGTGAGCGAGGAAGAAGGACGGTTCCTTCCAAACCTTCGTGATGAGTTCGTCGAGATCGTCCGGTGTGGGGCGGCCATCGGCGCGGATTGGCTGGATGCGCTGGGAGTCAGTAATGTTCTTCAAGAGACCGTAGTCATCGTTGTTGATGAGCTGGCTTTCCTGACGTTCGCGGAGAGATTCGATAGCGAGACCGAGCTGTTCCTGAACCTGATCATACGGGGAACTGTAAACGTCTTCGATGGCGGTGTTGACGTTGATGATCGTGGAAATGGAGTTGAGCTTGTATTCACGCGGTTCGGTTTCGTATTCGACGTAGCCTTCCGGGATGATATCAGACTTCTTGGTGGCGCTGCAGAGAACGTCGAGCGGTGTCTGGCCTTCGACTACCTTGTTCACGCGGAAAAGACCGGTTTCCAGGCCCTTGAATTCAAGGAACTTGGTGAGCCACTTCGGAGTGAGAGACGCAAATTGCGGCTTGGTCTTGGTGACGTTAGCAAGGTTATAGGCAGCCTTTGCGCCAAGCGCGTTGATGCCGACATTCTTTTCTGTTTCATTTGCCATTGTGAGTACCTCTCTTGTTTTGTGGCAATTGGATGGATTGTAATAAGATTAACTACTTTCCTAGTAGGGAAATGTAATAAATTGGGGCTTTTTCATTCTTACGTTGTTATTACGTTTTACATTCTTTGTTTTAGAGCCATGCACCTTCGTGAGTAAACATGATGTCTTTCATGGCGTCAATGCCACCTTTCAGGTTGTAAAGCGGACCCGTGTAACCCGCTTCGCGCAAGGTGTTGATGGCGAGCTCGCTACGCTTGCCTTGCTTGCAGACAAAGACGGTGTCCTTGTTCGGGTCGAGTTCCTTGATTCTACGGACAAGTTGTCCGATCGGGATGACTATGGCGTTCGGGAAGCGGAGAATCGCGCGTTCATGCGGTTCACGCACGTCGATGATTGTCATCGGATCGCCATTGTCAATTTTCTTGGCGAGTTCTTCTGGAGAGAATCCTTCCACCGGAACTTCATCCTTTGTCTTCAATCCGCAAAGGTCTTCGTAGTCGATTTCTTCGACGTCGGTAATCGTCGGGTTATTTCCGCAAATCGGGCAGTTGCAATTTCTTTCGACTTTGAGGATTCTTGAAGACAAATTCAAACTGTCGATGTGCAATAGCTTTCCGTTCAGGTGTTCGCCGATTCCCAAAATCAGCTTGAGCGCTTCGTTAGCCTGGATGCTGCCCACGATTCCCGGGAGCGGGCTGATGGCACCGCCTTCGGCACAAGAGGGGATGAGCCCTGACGGGGGTGGCGACGGGTATTGGCAACGGTAGCAAGGACCGCCATCCAAATTGAATACGCCGACTTGGCCTTCGAACTGGTAAATCGCGCCGAATACAACTGGAACGCCATGCAATGCGCAAGCGTCGTTGATCAAGTAACGGGCCTTATAATTGTCCGTGCAATCGACAACCAAATCGTAACCTTCGATTTGTTCCCAAATGTTAGATGCCTTGAGTTCTTCTTTTTCGGCGATAAAGTCGATGTTCTTGTTGATGTTCTTGACTTTGTCCCTAGCAGATGCGACTTTGGGACGCTTGAGGTCGCGTGTGCCGTGAATAACTTGGCTCTGCAAGTTTTCCAGCGAGACTTCATCAAAATCGATGACCTTGATGGTTCCAACGCCTGCAGCTGCGAGGTACTGAATGACGGGCGAGCCTAACGCACCAGCACCTACGACAACAACTTTTGCAGCCTTGATGCGCTTTTGCCCTTTGACGCCAATGTCGCGGAGCATCAAGTGCTTTCCGAAACGTTCAATTTCGGAATCGTCGAACGAAACGGCCTTGCGTTTTTCGTCCGAAATCAAGCTCTCGACGGGGGCGTCGGTCGGAGCGCCGCCAGCAATGGCGGGCAAAAGCAAAATTTCTGTTTCTTCTGGAAGGGCGGTGTCCCAAATGGTTTCAACGGTCAATTTCTTGTTGTTGACGTAAATTTGGATGAAGTCCCTGACCTTTTTATTGTCGTCGTAAAGAACTTTTTCGCCTTCCGGGTAAGTACTGATTAAGTATGCGAGAGCCTTCCTGACGGTATCGACAGGGGCTTCTACTTGGGAGTTCTTCCCAAAGAAATTCCTGAGTGTTGCTGATATATAAACTTTCACTTTTTTTTCTCCGTACAATAAAAAGTGTTAAAATCGTTTATTCCGTACAAAATTTCCCACAAAACTTGTAGGATTTTTCGAAGCAAAATATAGAACGCAAAAATGTGTTTGTCCAATACTTATTTTTTATGTAGAGGTATTGATTTATTCTATAATTAAGGCGGTAAATTCGCTTAAAAATATGGAAAGAGGCGTACTCGGAACAGTTTTTCTCGACTTGTCATCCTCGCGTATTTTTATTCAAGGATGCCCACCTCCGTGGGCGTGCCGAGCTTGATGTGTTGGCTTTCATTCCGGCCTCCGAGCCAGAATCACCGTACACGGTTTACTTTGAACTAGACTCTATCTCGCGTATAGCTTTTCACATCCACCACGCCATGGGCGGTTACGGACATGATGGTGTAAACGAGTCCCGGCACCATATATTTGCGGTCTTCATCCGAAAGGATGGCTTTGCAATCCGGGTGAGAGTGGTAAAAACCAACGATTTCAAGATTGCTGCTTTCGAGTTCGCGTTCGATGTAGTAAAGATTTAGTGGGTCGATGCGGAAATGGGTAGCTTCTTGTCCGCCTTGAATCTGGTTAGAAGCTTCGCGGATTTCGGTCACTTCGATTTCGCCTTTTTCGGACTTTTTTCCAACCAAAATGCCGCAGCATTCGCACGGGTACGCTTTTTTTGCTGCGGATTCCATTTGTGTTGAAACTATTTTACTAAATTTGGGTTCCATTGAGGTTCTCCTCATGAAGTGCCCCCGGAATCGGAATTTCACAAGGATCCCGGGGACACCATTGTACGGAGACTCTAAAGAGCGTCTTCGCTATGCGCGAAGCGCTTTTTTATTACTTTATCACCAAACCTTCGTTCGTGGCGTTTACGCCTTCGATGTGGAAGGAATTGAGCACCGGATTTGCACGGTCCATGAGCGAAAGGATCAAGTAGCTTGCTTTGCTGTCGAAAGCGAGGCGCTTGTCTTCGTCCGAGGGGCGAGATGGCGATTCTGGATGGGAATGCCAGTTGCCGAGCGGGGAAAGACCGTTCTGTCGCATGTCCTTGATGGCGGCAAGGTGTTCCTTGGGATCCAGCGAAAAGTGTTCGTTGGAATGGTCGATATTGGTGAGCAAATAAACCTTTTCGATATGCTTGTTTTCGCCATCGATGCGCCCTGCAATCAGCCCGCAAGCTTCTTCGGGCAGGTTCTTCTGGGCATGCTCCAGGATTTTTTCGTAGTTTTCTTTAGATAAGGTAATCACATGAAATTCCTTTTTAGGTATGAGGCGTGAGGTCGTTCCCTTCGGTCACTTTGGGGTATGAGGTCGCTCATAGGTTCGCTTTGAGCCTTGAGGTGTGAGCATAAGAGTTTTTTACTCATAGCTCACAGCTCAGAGGACCGTAGGTCCGTGCTCATTGCTCCTAATGCTTCAAGTCGCACACAGCTTGTTCGTAGTCGATCAGATGGTCAATCTTCGGGTGGGTGCCGCAAACCGCGCAATCGTCCGTCTTGGTTGGGAGCTTGATTTTGCGGAATTCCATCGTGAGCGCATTGTAGGTGAGCAAGTAGCCCGTGAGCAAATTGCCGACACCGAGAATGTATTTGACGGCTTCCATGGCCTGGAGGCTGCCGATTACACCGCCCATAGCGCCAATAACGCCTGCTTGCTTACAGGTCGGCACGGCATCTTTCGGAGGGGGTTCCTTGAAGACGCAGCGGTAGCAGGGGCCCTGGCCCGGAACGTACGTCATGAGCTGACCTTGGAAGCGGATAATGCCCGCGTGAGAGAACGGCTTTTTGGCCATGACGCATGCATCGTTGATGAGGAACTTAGCCGGGAAATTATCGGTTCCATCGATGATGAAATCGTAATCCTTGATGAGGTCCATGATGTTTTCGCTGGTGACGAAGGTGTGGTACGTAATCACCTTCACATCCGGGTTCATGGCTTCCATCGTTTCCTTGGCGGACTGCACTTTGGGCTTGCCCACATCCTTTGTGGCGTGGATAATCTGGCGCTGCAAATTGGAGAGGTCAACGACATCGGCATCAGCAATACCAATCGTGCCAACACCTGCTGCGGCGAGGTACATGGCGACTGGAGCACCGAGGCCACCGGCGCCGATGACGAGCACCTTGGCGTTCAAAAGCTTCTTCTGGCCTTTTGCGCCGACTTCCTTGAGGATGATGTGGCGGGAATAGCGTTCGAGTTGTTCGTTAGTAAAAGCCATTACTGACCACCTCCCATGAAGTAGAGGAATTCGACGTTGTCGCCGTCTTTGAGAGCGGTTGTTTCAAAATTGGTGTTTTCGACAAATTCGTCGTTGAGCGAAACGGTCACGTATTGCGGCGTTTCCACCTTTTCTTGTTCAATGAGTTGAGCAACGGTGATACCGTCATTATATTCTTTCTTGTTTCCAGCTACGGTAATAATCATTATTTAACTCCTTGTGTGAAATTCCTTTTTTGAGAGAGGGGTTAGTCCCCGACTTTTTTCACGATCAGCGTGAATGTTCCGTCCTGATTGTCGTTAAGCTTCAGGATCTCGTGGCCTTCTTCCTTGAGGCTGCGCGGCACATTCTGCACCGGTTCGCCGTCGTTGAGGCGCACTGCGAGAATCTGGCCGTCGTCGAGCTCTTCGAGGGCGACTTTAGCCTTCACGAATGTGGTCGGGCATTTGACGTCAGTGACGTCAACGGTATCATCGATTTTAAATTCTTGTTCTGCCATTGTTTTGTTTCTCCGTACGTTAATTGTTTATAAACTTTTTATCGCTTGTTCAAAGTCTTCCTTGAGGTCGGCGATATCTTCGATGCCTACGCTGATGCGGATGGAACCTTCAAATACGCCTGCATTTTCTTTTTGTTCCTTGGTGCCGTGCGTAAAGATGGTGCTTTCCGGGTGAATCACGAGCGTGCGCAAATCACCGATGTTCGTGGCAATCGTTGCATATTTCAAGCTGTTGATGAGTTTGAAAGCTCTTTCTTTGGAGCCTGCGTCAATGGAAATGATGGCTCCGCCCCTGCCGCCAAACTGCTTTTGAACAAGGTCGTAATAGGGGTTTCCTTTCAAAGCGGGGTAGTTGACTTTGATGCCTTCAAAACCCTGCAAAAATTCTGCGAGCTGCAAGGCGTTATCGCAAAGGCGTTCCATGCGGAGGCCGAGAGTTTCGAGTCCGAGGGAGTTGAGGAATGCCGTAGCGGGGGCGATACAGCAGCCGATATTACGCCAAATGCCATTGCGGAGCTTCGCGAGGTAAGCGAACTTGCCAAAGCGCTTGTATTCTTCGAATCCCTTGTATCGGGCCGGATCCCATTTGAATTTGCCGCTATCGACGATAATGCCGCTGATGGCACTGCCGTTTCCGTTGATGTACTTCGAAGAGGAATGCACGACGATGTCGGCTCCGAATTCAAAAGGACGTACAAGGTAAGGGGTGGCGGTTGTGCTATCGACAATGAACGGGACGCCGTTTTCGTGGGCGACGTCAGCGACGCTCTGCAAATCGACAACGTTCAGTTTCGGGTTACCGATAAGTTCTGTGAATACGGCTTTCGTCTTTTCGTTCAGCTGCTGCCTGACGCTTTCTGCCGTGACTTCCGTGACAAAGCGTGTCTTGATGCCGAATGCTTCCAAGTCGTGGAATAAATCGATCGTGCCGCCAAAAAGTCCGGCGCTTGCGATAACTTCGTCGCCAGCCTGCAAAATGTTCAAGAGCGAAAGCGTTACAGCGGCCATGCCCGAAGAGCATGCGACTGCGCCAATGCCTTTTTCGAGTGACGAAACGCGGCGTTCAAAGGAGTCTGTTGTGGGGTTTCCAATACGCGTGTATGCAAAGCCTGGCGCTCTGTTGTTAAATACGGCTTCGAGTTTTTCGGCCGATTCCTGCGAAAAAGCGCTCACCTGATAAATAGGTGTTAGCGTAGATCCCGAATTTTTTTCACTTCCAAAGCCATGATGCAACAACGTGGTATTAAAATCCATTCAAAATTCTCCGTACATAATCCTATAATTTTCGTAGGCAAATATAGAACGTGAATTAGTAATTGTCCAATACTAAATTTATATGGCGATTTATAGTTAAAGCCTATAATAAATATAGGGTTGAACCTAGTCAAATTAAGGAATTATGGTTTTGTTTCTATAAAGAACAAAGTTATGGTCTTATAGAAAAATTTTATAAAAAAAGTTAAAATAGCCCGTCTAGAACAAACGGGCTACAATATGTACTTGACTTGCGATTAAGGGGTGTTGTTGTAAGCGTCCTTGATTTTTTGTGCAAAAACATCATGACCAATGCGGTCGATGGTGAATTTGAAGCGCTCGCCCGGATTTGCATTTTCGGCAAAGAACGAAATGGCTGCATCGCAAATTTCAAGAAGCTTGTGCTTGTCTTCTACGAACGGAATGATGGTTTCGCCCTTGTTGATGGAATTGCCGAAAAGACCGCCGAACGAAATGATGTAGCCATGCGTTGCTTCCCAAGCGTCCGTGGGGCAGGACTTGTAGCAGCGACCGCAATAGTTGCACTTGGATTCATCAAAGATGACCTTTTTGTTTTCGATACGGATGGCGCTTCTGCGGCAGGCTTTAGCGCAAACGCCACAGCCGATGCAGGCACTTTCGAGCCATTTCACCTTGATTGCGCCCTTGATGCCCACGTCGTTTTCTTCGGCTTTGAGGCAGTTGTTTTGGCAACCGGTCACGCCGAATTTAAACTTGTGCGGGAGTTCACGAGCGAAGTAGCGGTCGTCCAGTTCTTTTGCGATAGCGTAAGTGTCGATACAGCCGCTCGGGCAAACCGCTTCGCCTTGGCAAGCCGTAATCGTTCTGACGCGGGGGCCGCAAACGCCCGGTTCTACGCCACCTTCGGCGAGGGCGTTCTTCACATCGTCAACGTTTTCAAGCTTGATGAACGGAATTTCGACACTCTGTCTCGATGTCAAGTGAGCGTAGCCTTCGCCATATTTCTCGGCGACTTCGGCAATTTTTGCAAGTTGTTTTGCGGTAAGGTTTCCGCCAACGACGCGTACGCGCAGCGAGAAGTTGTTCTTCTGCTTTTGGCGCATCCAGCCGCCTTTTTTAAGTGTTGCGTAATCTGCTGCCATGTTTTAGACTCTCCATAGTTGTGGGGACAAATATAGAACGCGCTTTTGTACTCGTCCAATATTTAATTTTTATCACGATTGATAGTAGAACTTTATCTGTAATTGTTAAATCACGACAACAGGATCTCGGAGCGATTTGTTCTCGAGCAAATAGGCGTTGTCACCTGCGGTTACGAAAATGCGATAGACGAATACATCGACTTTTTCACCAACAGAAACGCTCGGCTCGTCAAAGCTACGCCTTGCTGTAAGTGTTTCTCCATTTACTGCAACGGTCAATTCGATGCCGCTTCCGCGGAAGGCAACATCGGTTACGACGCCTTCTTGGGCGGATTTTCCGTATTTTTGTGATTCGTTTTTCTTGGTGACCTTGACAAATTCAGGACGTACGATTGCTTGTTCTGCACCTTCGATTTCATCAAAGCTATTGAACTTGCTGTAGTCCTTGAAAATAGAGGGTTGCCCAAAAAATGAGGCTACAAAGGAGGTCTTTGGAGTGCTGTACACATCAAGCGGTTTCCCGATTTGATCAATGCGGCCCTTGTTCATGATGATGATTTCGTCAGCGACTTCGATGGCTTCGTCTTGGTCGTGGGTGACGAAAATGCTCGTGACGCCCAGCTTGGCTATCATTTCTTTAAGCCAATGGCGGAGTTCCTGACGCACCTTGGCGTCAATGGCGGCAAATGGTTCATCGAGCAAAAGCAATTGCGGGTTTGGCGCAAGCGCACGTGCAAAAGCGACACGCTGCCTCTGGCCGCCCGAAAGCTGGCTCGGATAGCGGCCTTCAAGACCTTCAAGGCCAATCAGCTTGACGAGTTCTGCGACGCGTTCTTTGATTTCGTTCTCGGATTTTTTGAGGACGCGAAGCCCAAAAGCGATATTTTCGAAAACGGTCATGTAGCGGAACAAGGCGTAGCTCTGGAATACAAATCCGATGCCGCGCTTGCTTGCCGGAACGTTGTTGATGACTTTCCCGTCAATGATGATGTCGCCGTTGTCAGGTGTTTCGAGCCCCGCAATCATGCGGAGAATCGTTGTCTTGCCGCTACCGCTTGGGCCCAACAGGCCTATGAGCTTACCCTTTTCGATACCGAAGGATACATCGTCTGAGGCCTTGAAATTTCCAAAATGCTTGTTGATATGTTTCAGTTCTACGTACATAAAATCTCCTAAGGCGAAACCTTACCCTTCTTTTTCCCGTTGTATTCAATAAGACTTCTTGCAATCAAGATGAGGATGGCGAGCATAACGAGAATTGATGCCACAGCAAACGCAGGCACGTACTGAAATTCGTTGAAGAGAATTTCCACATGCAAGGGGAGGGTGTTCGTTTTTCCGCGCAGGTGCCCGGAGATGACCGAAACGGCACCGAATTCACCCATGGCGCGGGCTGCACAAAGCACTACGCCGTACAAAAAAGCCCATTTGATATGCGGGAAAGTAATCTTGCGGAAAATCGTCCAGCCCTTCGCTCCCATCAGCGCTGCGGCCTCTTCTTCGTCGTTTCCGCGGGCTTCGAGCACGGGAATCAGCTCGCGCGAAATGAACGGGAAGGTCACGAAAATCGTTGCCAATACAATTCCTGGAACCGCAAATACAATCTTGATGTCCCAATTTTGCAGCAGCGGGAATAGCGGGCTTTGGCGTCCGAATGTGAGCAAGAAAATGAGACCTGCGATAATTGGCGAAACGGTCACCGGCAAGTCAATCAGTGTCGTAAGCACCTTCTTGCCTTTGAACTGGAATTTCGTGAGCGACCACGCTGCACTCAATCCGAAAACCGTGTTGATGAGCACGGCGAGCAGCGTCGCTTCTAGCGTGAGCCAAATCGCCTTGACGGTGTAATTGTCGGTTACCGCTTTTTCGTAAACGGCAAAACCTTGCTTGAATGCTTCTGTAATCACCGTAATCAGCGGGAGCAAAAGCATTAGCACCACGAAAATGATGCTGATACTGATTAAAGTCCACTTGACGACTTTTGAGGATGTTGTCTCTTTATTCATTAATTTCCTCCCTTCAAAATTCTAGTGTTTCTTGTCTGGATCAAGTTGACAAGGAACAATGTCACGAAAGAGGCGACGAGCATCACGAGCGCAATCGTTGTAGCACTGGAGTAATCGTATTCCTGCAATTCCGACATGATGATGAGCGGGGCGATTTCTGTTTCGAATGGTTTGTTGCCTGCGATAAACACGACGCTACCGTATTCACCCAAGCAACGCCCGAATGCAAGGCCAAAGCCCGTCAATGCGGCGGGAACAATTTCCGGGAAAATGATTTTCCAAAAAATGCGGCTACGAGATGCGCCCAAGACGCCAGCGGCTTCTTCGTAAGCGGGGTCTAACTTTTCAAGCACCGGTTGAACTGCGCGAACGACAAACGGGATGCCGATAAACACAAGCGCGACCGTAATGCCGATTTGCGTAAATGCAATCTTGATGCCGAACTTGGCGAAAAATCCGCCAATAAGCCCCGTATCTGCGGTAAGTGCCGTTAATGCGATACCCGCTACGGCTGTCGGCAAGGCGAATGGAAGTTCTATCATCCCGTCGATCAAACGCTTGAGCGGGAATGTGTATTTTACCAGTACCCATGCAAGCACAACGCCCATCACGGCATTGATAAGCGACGCCACAAAAGCCGTCACGAAACTCACCTTGAAACTCGACAAGACTCTGTCGCGTGTAATCGTTTCAATAATCTCGCTAAAACTCATTTGCGCCGAAAACACCACCAGCGACGCAAGCGGAATCAGCACCACGACGCTTAAGATAGCGAGCGTGATGCCGGTTGTTAGGCCGAAGCCAGGAATGACACTTCTATTTGTTCTCTTCATAAGTAGAGCTAAATATAGAACGCGTCATTCGCTATGTCCAATACTAAATAAGTATCACGTTTTATAGAATTTTTGTATTAAAATAAAGTAATTGTTAATGGTGGTGATGATGATGCATTTCTACTGTTGCTGCCGCCTTCGGAGAGTACCCGGCAATGCCCGGATCAACCATTCCAAAAATCATCGCAATGTGTGAGAGTACGAGGAATGCGGCAAGCAAAAGAATGGCGCAGTTCGTGCGCTTGTTTTCGCCTGCTTTACGGAACAGAAGTTTCAAGTTCAACAACGCAAGCAATATCATCGGAATGCCTGCAAGAATATAAGAGCCAATCGCCACAACATCAATCCATGTTCTGAATTCTCCTGCGGATGCAAGTGGAATTACAACATTCGGAATGAAGTAGGCTATAATCCCAACGAATGAAAGTCCTGCAAGGATTCCGGCGATGCGGTTGATTTTTGAAAGTGTTGGATGCACGTTTGGGGAGCGCAACAGGAATAAATCCGTAATGGCAATCGTTTCGGCAAGAATGACAGGAATTGCCATAAAGATGATGAGGTTCCAAGGAGAGTTTTGCATGAGCAAATCCATGTAATGGGTAGAGTACATATAGTATCCTTTTTGTTGTTGTGTTTGACTGGCTCCCTCTTTATTAATGAATCTACAAAAAACTATTCTGCAGAATTGTTATTGAAAATTTTGATAGCGAACGATTAGAAAAATGTATTAGACGTTCTTGAAAAGTGGTTTTATATTTGCAACAAATTATTTTTAGAACTTAAAAAGCAAGGTGAATTAATGCCCGAAGTCAAGAACTTTTCTGCAAAATATTTTCATAAGATAGATATAAAGAATTCAACACTTCTTGATGTACGTGAACCTAGTGAAACTATTGTTCGTCCTGTGAACGGTGCGATCCAGATTCCATTTTTTGAACTTTCTAAAAAGATAGATTCCATCCCCAAAGAAAAACCTGTTTATGTTTTTTGCACAACAGGAGATCGCTCGGAACAAGTCGCAGAAATTCTTGCGGATAGGGAATTTGAAGTGTACAACATTGAAGGAGGCCTTGATGATGTTCCTAAGGCGCACTTTGTCGATGCTAAGGGCTTGAAATGCCCAGGTCCAATCGTAAAAGTTGATGAAATCGTTAAAAAAGCTCTGATTGGTGACGAAATTCAAGTCGAAGCGGATGAAAAAGCGTTCCTCTCGGATGTCGAAGTTTGGTGCCAACACACCGGAAACGAATTAAAATCACTCACCGAAAAAGACGGAATTATTTACGCGTCCATCGTGAAAAAAAATGCCCCCGCTCCCGAAAAAAGAGAATTCGAACATGGCAAAACTTTTGTCGTGTTTAGCGGCGATTTGGACAAGGCTATCGCTTCGTTCATCATGGCAAATGGTGCTGCGGCTATGGGACGCCCGGTCACGATGTTCTTTACTTTTTGGGGCGTGAGCCTTTTGCGTAGACCCGAAAAAGTTCATGTCAAAAAATCGCTCATCGGAAAAATGTTTAGCTTGATGTTGCCGCGAGGTTCCAAAAAGCTAGGGCTTTCACGCATGAATTTCGGTGGCATTGGAGCCAAGATGATTCGAGCCGTCATGAAGCAAAACGGGGTTTCATCGCTCGAAGAACTGATCCAGAGCGCGCAGCAAAAAGGCGTAAAGTTTGTCGCTTGCCAAATGTCCATGGAACTCATGGGCATCAAGGCCGAAGAATTAATCGACGGCGTTGAACTCGGCGGAGTCGCAACAATGCTCGGTTCCACCGAAAAATCTGATTTGACGTATTTTATTTAAGCGCTTTCCACTTGCCACGTAAATCCTGCTTCTTCAATCGTGCGGAACGTGGCTTCAAGGCTTTGCCCGCCTTCGGTTAAATAGCCGGAGGCGAAAATGGAATCGGCAATTTTAAACAACGTTTTTTCGTGACCTTTGAAATAGACTTCACGACCGGCTGCGCAACGGATATCTGATTTCGGTAACATCAATCGCGCGAGGCAAAGAACCTTGATGCAATATTCTGGAGTCAGCGTTGAAATATCGCGCTCGGCCAGTCGTGTTCCTTTGACCGGGAGTAAAAAGTTGATAGGGACGGATTCGGGATTGATTTCTTTCAATTCAAAAAGCATGTCCACGACATCTTCTTTCGTTTCGCCCATACCAATGATGCCACCGGAGCATATCTCAAAGCCGATGTGTTTCAACATTCGCAAATTGTCGATACGTTCCTGGTAAGTGTGTGTGGTGCAAATGCTTGGGTAAAAACGGCGGCTGCTATTCAAGTTGTGATTGATTCTGTTAAGCCCCGCTTCTTTCAGCATTTTCGCTTGATGCTCGGTCAAGAATCCGATGGAACAGCAAATTTGCGTATCGTTTTTTTTCATTTTGCGGATTCGTTCGGCGAGACTTTCTATATCGCTATCCGCAAAGCGAATGCCGCTAAGGCCAATGCAATGTCTAGAAAGATGGAACTCGTCAACTAAATCGTTGTCGCCGTAAAGTTTCTTGTCTTCGACATAACGGTATTTTTCAATCGGGGCTTCGGAATCTCGTGATTGTGCACAATAAGCGCAGTTCTGCGTACAGTTGCCGCTACGGACATTGGTAAGCAACTGGATGTTGACGCGGTTGCCTTTGTATTTTGTTCTTAATCGGTATGCTTCTTCTATAAGATTGTTGAGGGCGTCGCCTTGTAAATCAAGTATTTCAAGAGCGTCATTTTTTGTTAAAGAAGTATTTTCAGCCGTAGGAAAAAACATAATATACCTATATAAATAGTAGGATTTTGAAACGCAAAGATAGTATGATTATGCCAACTTGTCAAAAGACTATATCATTATGATGCTCGCGGCGCAAAAAAGAAGCGAGAGTCCCATAAGAATATTGATAGATTTGCTGTATTTGCCAAAAATTTTTCTCAAGAAAATACCTGCACAAATCCACGCCAAGTTGCATATAGGCCCAGTCAATGGCAAGATGAGACCGCACAAAAAGATCGAGAAAAAATCCTTGTTGTAGGGGAGTGAATAAATTGATATTGCCGTTATGCAATAAATCATGATTTTGACATTCGTGAGTTGGATTAGAATGCCGGTTGTAAACTTGCCTTTCCCTGCATCGTTTTCGAGGGATTCCTGTGGCGTAAATGCTTCTTTGAATTGCTTAAATGCAAGCCATACCATGTAAAGCAATCCTATGAAGGAAAGCGTTCGAACGTACTTTTCAAAAGCTGTTCCGATAAAATAGCACACAAATACAGATCCTATGGAAACAATAGTGTAACCCGTAAATATGCCATACCATTGACGGATAGCGCTCTTTTTCCCGTAGCTTAATGCAACGGAAAGTGAACTCAGGTTGGCTGGACCTGGCGTAATTCCTGAAATGAATGCGTAAAATAAAAATGAAGGAATGAGTTCGGTGGGTATCATTGATGTAACTCAAAAACGCTCCCAACGATTGCGTTAGCAAGGGTTGAGAGCGCTCGGTTTTTACAAGAAGAATTGATTAGACCGGATTACTTCTTTTCGTAGATCTGGTCGAAAATGCCACCGTTGGAGAAGTGCGTGCCCTGAGCCTTGTCCCAGCCGCCGAAGTAGCTGATGTCAATCAAGTTCACGTTCTGGTCAAATTCCTTGTACTGGTCAAGAATGGCCTTGTTGGACGGACGGTAGTGATTCTTTGCGGCAATGTGCTGGCCTTCATCAGAGTAGAGGTAGTTCAAGTATTCGGTAGCGAGTTCGCGGGTGCCACGCTTGTCAACAACCTTGTCCACAATTGCGACAGACGGTTCAGCCAAAATGCTCACGCTGGGGATGACAATTTCGTAGTCTTTGGGGTAGTCCTTGAGCGAGAGGAATGCTTCGTTTTCCCAAGCGAGCAAAACGTCACCCTGGCCGTTTTCGATGAATGTCGTCGTGGAGCCGCGAGCGCCAGAAGCGAGTACGAGAACATTTTTGTAGAGCTTCTTTACGAATTCCTTGACCTTGGCTTCGTTGCCGTTGTACTGTTTTTCTGCCCATGCCCAGGCGGCGAGGTAGTTCCAGCGAGCGCCACCAGAAGTTTTCGGGTTCGGAGTGATGACACCGATGCCGTCCTTCACGAGATCGCCCCAGTCCTTGAGATTTTTCGGGTTGCCCTTGCGCACCAAGAACACGATGGTGGAGGTGTACGGAGAGCTGTTCAGCGGGAATTCCTTGACCCAACCAGGTTCAATGAGTCCTGCATCGCGAACAGCGTTTACGTCAAATTCGAGAGCGAGTGTGACAACGTCAGCTTCGAGGCCGTTTGCAACTTCCAAGGCCTGCTTACCGGAACCGCCATGGGACTGCGTGATTTCTACGTCCTTGCCGGTCTTTTCCTTCCAATGCTTGGCGAAAGCCACATTGTAGTTTGCGTAAAGTTCGCGGGTCGGATCGTAAGAAACGTTGGTGAGAGTCTGCTTGCCGTGTTCGTGCTTTTCTTCAGAAGAAGAGCAGGCTGTGAAAGCAAGGGAGAGAAGAGCGATGGATGCAATGGTAAGTTTTTTGAAATTCATGTTATAAACCTCTTTTTATTTTAAATGTTGTGATTTGTTTTTTAAAGAAACGCCCTCAGCGAAATGGATCAAAGAAGCTGTTATGCTGCGCTGAGTGCGCTCGGTGTGTGTTTGGAGTTATTTGAGAGATGCTGTGAATCTTGCTGCGAGAGCAACGTCGGAAGCCTTTTTTTCGCTATAGACGTTCACTTGGATTTTAGAATAATCGTTGATTTTCTTGATGAAACTTACAGTCCAAGCGATTCCATCTGCATCGGCCTGCAATTCATCTCGGTTAGAGAGGTATTCCAATTCTGCGTACAGATTGCTCAAGAAACCTGCAGTCGGAATTTCAAAACCGACGAAGAATGGAATGTATCGTGAATCTTGGGCGTATTCAGACTTGATGCCGTTAGAGGCCTTAAGATTTTCGCTATCGCCGGTAGCGATTAAAGCGACTTCACCGTAAATGCCAAAGTTCTTTTGAAAGTAGTAGCTTGCGCGGCTTGCAACACGGTGTGTCACCTGTGCTGTATGTTGGATTGGGTCGAGTGCGTTCACGCGGTATGCGGCACTCACCTTGGCATCGCCGAACTTAAGCGTTTCTTCAAGGCGGATATAACCCGTATTGAATTTGGCGTCGTAAGTGCCGAGCAACGCATTGAATGTGGAAATGCCATTTTCGTGACCAAAAGCAAAGGCGTCATGTTGGTAATCGCGGGCGAGGAATCCACGCTTGTTGAGGGCTACATCGACATAAGTACCGAAGTTGCCGCCAACGCTCCAGTCAGTACGGAAACGACCGAATTGAAGATTGAACTTGCCGTATTCGGTATTCCACTTGTAGTTGGCGTAGTAAGTATCTGCGGAAATCTTGTCGTAGTTCTTACCTTCAATCGTGTTGCCGAAAGCCGGGCTGAAAATGCGCAAGTTAATTACGGCGCTAAGATTTTCGGAGTCGTACTTTGCTCCAATATTTGCACGCAAGAAAGAATTGTCGAGCGTGTTGTCGGCATCGTTGTCGTAAAGTGCTTTGATGGCTTGTGCCTGGACATTTCCTGTCAGCTTGAATGTGCTTTCCTTGGTAGATTCTGCAGCAGAGCAAATGGATGATACCAGTGCTGTAGTAATCAAGATCTTAGATATTGTCTGGTTCATTCGTAGACTCCTTGTTATTGTTTTTATTGTTGTATTGTTTATTGTTTTTTTTGTGCGGCAAAATATAGAACGCGTTTTTCTCTTTGTCCAATACTAAATTTTTATGCGGAGTTATTGTTTTTTGTTATTATTGTAAATTAATTAGAATTTATTCGTTTAAATCTGTATAAAGTAATTTGTGCGTAAAAAAGAAACGCCATTCCGAGGCGAGTGACCAAAGAATGGCGCTAGGTACTATATGCAAAAAAGTTAATGCAATACGACTTTGCGGTATGTGTTAAATGAAGCCCACTTGCGGAAGAATTCTTCATGGCCTGCGATTCCTGCTTTTTCGTATTCGCTAAGTAACTGCTTCACGTCTTCATCGGAATGGACTTTGATTTCAAAGCCGCGTCCGTTGATGACGGGAACGTTCCCATAGCGGTAATCGTCTGCCGTGGTGATTTCTGCAATGCGCTTGCCGCGAACCTTGACGGCGACTCTGTCACGCAAGATGATGATGTCGAAGTCGTCGGGATAGTGGTAGCTTTCGCCTACGGTGGGGATCTCGTCACCCACGGTGTAGTGCTGCTTGACGGGCTGCTGTTTTACCACAGAAAGCGTTGCAGTATCGTAGAAGAATTCTTCGAAGATTTCTCCGCGGCCATGACGCTCGCCTTGTACAAAGGCTGCTTTTTCGTTGGATTGAAGTTGCTTTTCGTAGAGCCCTTCAACAACGCCGCAAGCGGCTGTAGCATGCGTTACGATGTCAATGAGAATGAGTTCGCCGAGCGTCTTGTGCTTTTCGAAAAGATCAACGACAATGGCTTCGGCAAAAACGAGTTCGCAGACGGCAATTCCGTTCTTGGAAATACTTTCCACTTCCAAGTGTGTGCCCGTGTTCACCTCAATGGCGTAGTCAATTTTCGTGAGTGTTCCAGGAATAATCTTTGTCCCGATTTTGACGAGGTAATCTTTGCCTAGCGAAAGCGGCTCATCATCCATCCACAAAAGCGACGCCTTGATTTTCTTGTAGCTACCGATGCTTGCATCCCTAGCGAGTACGCAACCTCTCGATACATCAACTTCTCGGTCAAGCGAAATTGTGACTGGCTCGCCAGCGTGTGCTTCTTCGACATTCTTGTTTGTGTAGAGAATGCTTTTGACGGATGCTTTCTCGTAGCTCGGAAGAGACTTGATGACATCTCCGACGCGAATCGTTCCGGATTCAATCTGTCCTTGAAATCCACGGAATGTACGGTCGGGGCGGCTCACTCGCTGCACGGGCATGTAAAATCCCTTTTCTAGTGCAGAGCTTGATGTATCGACATTTTCAAGGTATTCAAGCAATGCGGGGCCTTGATACCATGCAATGTTTTTCGATTTGATGGTAACGTTGTCGCCTTCTGTTGCCGAAAGCGGAATAACTTGTATGTTGCTCAGGGAATGAGTCTGTGCAAGTTCTGCGATTTGTACCTTGATTTTGTTGAATACATCTTCGCTGTAGCCCACAAGATCCATCTTGTTCACGGCAAAG